>NZ_JTKZ01000751.1:0-824 GCF_000799035.1 Delftia sp. ZNC0008 | reverse complement strand
ATCGATGTGGGCGTGCATCTCATCCCCTACACGCTGCAGCGGCTGGAGCGTGCCAGCGGCTACGCGGCCGGCATGCCCATGCCCGGCTACTACCAGGGCGTTTGGCAGGCGCTGGAGCAGGGCGCCTCGCAACCCGATGTCCAGGCCTGGCCCGAGATGGCGGCACGCACCGTGAACGGCCTGCGTGCCCGGGGCCTGCCCGCCAGCCTGCCCGACGCGGCAGAGGCCGTGCGCCTGGCCCATGGCCTGGCTGCACTGCGCGCCTGCCACGGCGGCCGGGCCGAGCTGCTGGAAGCGCTGGACAGCGCCGTGTTCAAGGAGCATGCCCAGGCCCTGCGTCCGCAGCCTATGGAGCCGCAGGCCGGGCAGCAGACTGGTCAATGGCTGCTGGACGCCGACGACTACGGCCAGCTGCCACCCAACGCGCCGGCCGCCCCGCTGCTGGTCGATGTACAGGCCTTCTGCCTGCGCCACCGCCTGCCCGTGCGGCCTGCCGCACCCGTGCGCAAGGAGCTGGACATCTACCGCAGCGCCCGCCACCGCCGCCTGTCGCAGGGACTGCACCGGCTGCGCTACCTGGGCGTGCCCTATGCGCAATGCCTGGCGGGACCGGACTTTGTGGCGGGCACCGGCCTGGCGCGCGTGCGCGAGGTCTGGACGCTGGGCTGGCAGGTCGAGACCACGGTGGCACTCACCGAGGCCATGCGCCACGGCTCCAGCCTGCAAGAGGCCGCTGTCCACCGCGTGCTGGAGCGGCTGTCGCAGACAGCCGACACCGAGCCGGCGCAGCGCGTGCTGGAAGTGCTGGTCATGGGCCTGGACGG
>NZ_JTKZ01000642.1:0-454 GCF_000799035.1 Delftia sp. ZNC0008 | reverse complement strand
CCGCGTAGGCGCTGGCCCACCTGGACGCCATTGCCGCCACCGAGGGCGTGGACGGCGTCTTCATCGGCCCGGCCGACCTGTCGGCCTCCATGGGCCACATCGGCAACCCCGGCCATCCCGAGGTGCAGGAGGCGATTGCCGACGCCATCGCGCGCATACGCCGCGCCGGCAAGGCGCCCGGCATCCTCACGCCCAACGAGGCCCTGGCGCGCAAGTACCTGGAGCTGGGCTGCACCTTCACGGCTGTGGGCCTGGACACCAGCGTGCTGGTGCAGGCCACCAGCGCCCTGGCTGCGCGCTTCAAGCAGGCAGCGGCCCCCGCGCCGAAAAGCCAGACCTATTGAGGCCCCGGCCTGACAAGGCGCGCGCAACGCCGCTCCGGGGAGGGAGCGGCGGCTGCATAGAATCCAGCCGACAGATGCTGCCGAACATGCCCCAGACCACGACCTCTTTT
>NZ_JTKZ01000514.1:0-1039 GCF_000799035.1 Delftia sp. ZNC0008 | reverse complement strand
TGCAGGGCCCGCAGGCCGCAGCCGCCATGGAGCGCCTGCTGCCCGACACGGCCGGCCTGGTGTTCATGACAGGCGGCCACTTCGACTGGGAGGGGGCCGAGCTGTACATCACGCGCAGCGGCTACACCGGTGAGGACGGCTTCGAGATCTCCCTGCCCGCCAGCCACGCCGAGGCCTTTGCCCGTGCCCTGCTGGCCCAGCCCGAAGTCAGGCCCGTGGGCCTGGGCGCGCGCAATTCGCTGCGCCTGGAAGCCGGCCTGTGCCTGTACGGCAACGATCTGGACACGACCACCACCCCGGCCGAGGCCGCCCTGAACTGGGCCGTGCAGAAGGTCCGCCGCGCAGGTGGCGAGCGCGAAGGCGGCTTTCCCGGCGCGGCCACCGTGCTGGCCCAGCTGCAGTCGCCCGAGCTGCTCACGCGCAAGCGCGTGGGCCTGGTGGCCCTGGAGCGCGTGCCCGTGCGCGAAGGCACGGAGCTGCTGGATGCCGGCGGCCGCAAGGTCGGCCAGGTCACCAGCGGCCTGCTGTCGCCCACGCTGAACCAGCCCGTGGCCCTGGCGTACGTGGAGCCGGGCAGCGCCGCCGTCGGCACCACGCTGCAGGCCATGGTGCGCGGCAAGGCCGTGCCCATGCAGGTGCAGGCCACGCCCTTCGTGGCGCCCCGCTATCACCGCGGTTGAGGACAGCCTGCGCGCTTGGCGTGGATCGAGTTCGGCGGATTCGTTTTTCCTGCCATCGCATGCCGCTACAGTGCGCACTGACCTTTCTCAAACCGCGTTTCACAGGTTTTTTTCAGTTTCTATCGGAGCAAGCCATGAGCATCCAGTATTCCAAGGACCACGAGTGGATCAACGCCGCCAACCCTGACGCGGCCATCGTCGGCATCACCCTCCACGCGCAGGACGCGCTGGGCGATGTGGTGTTCGTCGACCTGCCCGCCGTGGGCACCAGCTTCAACCAGGGCGATGTGGCCGGCGTGGTCGAGTCCGTCAAGGCCGCCGCCGATGTCTACATGCCCGTCAGCGGCGAGATCGTCGAA
>NZ_JTKZ01000866.1:0-4498 GCF_000799035.1 Delftia sp. ZNC0008 | reverse complement strand
TGATCAGTGCGCCCGTGGCGGGGTCGGTCACGGCCAGGCGCGGGGCGGGAGCGGCGGGCGTGGCCGTCGCGGTCGTCCATTGGCCGGCGATGAAGTTGGCGCTGCGCAGCAGCTCGGGGCGGGTCAGGGTCAGTGGCATGGAGTCGGTGGATGCAGGTGTTGTAAGGGGCGGCTCAGCTCACGATGCCCAGGTGCCAGGGCACGAACTCATGGTCGCCCAGGCCCAGGGCCTCGCTCTTGGTGGGCTCGCCGCTGGCGTGGCGCAGGATCTGCGCGAAGATGCGCTGCCCCATCTCGGGCACGCCGCATTCGCCGTCCACGATCAGGCCGCAGTTGATGTCCATGTCTTCCTCCAGGCGCCGGTACATGGGCGTGTTGCTGGCCAGCTTGATGGTGGGCGCGGGCTTGCTGCCGAACATGGAGCCGCGCCCCGTGGTGAAGCAGATCAGGTGCGCGCCGCTGGCAATCTGGCCCGTGGAGGCCACGGGGTCGTAGCCCGGCGAGTCCATGAACACAAAGCCCGGCTCGGTGATGGGCTCGGCATATTCGTAGACGGCGCGCAGCGGCGTGGTGCCGCCCTTCATGGCCGAGCCCAGCGATTTCTCGAAGATGTTGGCCAGGCCGCCGGCCTGGTTGCCGTGGCCGACCACGCCGTTGAACTGCGCGTTCTGGCCGGCCGCGTAGCGCTCCCACCAGGCCAGGCGGTCCAGCAGCTTCTGCCCCACGGCAGGCGTGATGGCGCGGCGCGTGAGCATGAATTCCACGCCATGGATCTCGGGCGTTTCCGACAGGATGGCCGTGCCGCCGTGGCGCACCAGGATGTCCATGGCCGCGCCCAGGGCCGGGTTGGCCGTGATGCCCGAAAACCCGTCCGAGCCGCCGCACTCCAGCCCGATCTTCAGGTGGCTGGCGCTGACCGTGCTGCGCCGCGCGGCGTCGGCCTCGGGCAGCATCTCTTCGATGGCGCGGATGCCTGCCTCTATGGTCACGCGCGTACCGCCGACCTCCTGCATCACCAGGGTGCGCATGAGCCGGCCTTCGCTCAGGCCCTGCGACTGCACCAGGGCATCGACCTGGTTGCGCTCGCAGCCCAGGCCCACGATGAGCACGCCGGCCAGGTTGGGGTGGCGCGCATAGCCGGCCAGCGTGCGGCGCAGCACGTCGAAATGCTCGCTGGGCGAGGACATGCCGCAGCCGCTGGTCTGGGCGAAGGCCACCACGCCGTCCACGTTGGGGAAGGCCGCCATGCGCTCGGCCGTGAAATGCGCGGCAATGCGCTTGATCACCGTGGCCGAGCAGTTCACCGACGACAGGATGCCGATGAAGTTGCGCGTGCCCACGCCGCCGCCGGCGCGCACAAAGCCCTGGAAGCTGGCGCGCTGCGCCTCCGGCACATAGTCCACGGGCCGCACATCGGCGCCGAAGGCCGGGTCGCGGTAGTAGTCCACGATGCGCAGGTTGTGGCTGTGCACATAGTCGCCGGCCTCCAGCTCGCGCATGGCCACGCCGATCACGGTGTCGTACTTCTTCACCTGCTCGCCCTCTGCGATGCGGCGCGCGGCGATCTTGTGGCCCGCAGGCACCTGGGCGCGGGCGCGCACGCCCAGTTCGGGAATCTCCTGGCCCAGCGACAGAGCGGTCCTGGCGACCAGCACGTTGTCGTTGGGATGCAGGTGCAGCAGGGGGCTATCGGTGCGGGACATGCGGGACTTTCATGGACGGATATTTGCGGGAGGGGCCAAGCCCCAGGTCAAAAGAGAGCGTTCTTTCATCAGGTAGACGCATGTGAAAGCGGCATGCCCCAAGCCAGGGGCACCGAGCAAGGGCCGCCCCGCAGTGAGGGTGCCGTCCCCTGGGGGAAGGCGCGAAGCGCCTCAGGGGGGGTCAACTCCTCATCAATTCGCGCAGCTTGAGCTTGTCGATCAAAGCGGTCTCTTTTTGATAGACCGTGTTGACGTATTTCTCGTAGTCCGGGCCATCCAGGTACAGCAGCGGCGCATCCAGCTTCTCGGCCACGGACTTGAACTCGGGGCTGGCCACGGCGGCGCGGAAGGCCTCGCGCAGCCTGGCCGCCACGGCCGGGTCCAGGCCACGCGGCGCGCCGATGCCGTTGGGCGCATCGACCACCACGTCGTAGCCGCATTCGCGCAGCGTGGGCACGTCCTTGAAGCGCGCCGTGCGCTGCTCGCCCCAGGTGGCCAGCAGGCGCAGCTTGCCGGCTTCCACATGGGGGGCCCAGGAGCTGGAGTCGGCCAGCGCATCCACATGGCCGCCCAGCACACCCTGCAGTGCCTCGGCGCCGCCCTTGTAGGGCACATGGTTGAGCTGTATGCCGGCCACGCCCGCAAACTCCTCCATGCCCACATGCGTGGCACCGCCCACGCCTGCATGGGCATAGGTCACCTGGCCGGGCCTCGCCTTGGCGGCGGCCACGAAGTCCTTGAGCGTCTTGAACGGCGAATGGGCGGGCACGGCAATGCCGAAGGTCTGGCCCGAGGTGCGCGCGATGTAGGTGTAGTCCTTGCGCGGATCGGCCTGCAGGCTGCCCAGCTGCGAAAAGCGCGTGACCGAGATGGGAATCTGGCCGATGGTGTAGCCGTCCGCCTTGGCCGAGGCCAGCGCCTTGGCGCCGATCATTCCCGAGGCGCCCGCGCGGTTCTCCACCGCGATCGGCTGGCCCAGCAGCTTGCCGGCCACGGTGCACAGCGCGCGCATGGACTGGTCGGCCGTGCCGCCCGCAGGCCAGGGGCAGATGAAGGTGATGGGGCGTTCGGGCCAGTTCTGGGCGAAGAGGGGGCCGGTGGCTGCCAGTGCGCTGGCGCCGAGGGTGGCGAGCACGAATTCGCGCCGGCTTGCATGGCGTGTGCGTGGGGTGTTCATCGCTTGTCTCCTGTATTGGCTTTTCGCAGCCCTGTGATCCGGGCCTTGGGCTGACTGGCGCGATTGTTCAGCGCCTGATCATGACAATCCAATGAAAAGATAGACTGGCTTCATAACCTCAAAGCTATGAAGACCCCATGAGCAAGATTGACCGCGTGCTGCGCTCCAACCTCAAGCTGCGCCATCTGCAGCTGCTGGTGGCGCTGGACCAGTTCCGCCATCTGGGCCGCGCCGCCGAGTTCCTGGCCGTGACCCAGCCCGCCGTCTCCAAGACCCTGGCCGAGATAGAGCGCATGCTGGACATGACGCTGTTCGAGCGCTCCACGCGAGGCACCGAGCCCACGGCGGCCGGCGTCAGCATGGTGCGCTTTGCGCGCTCGGTGCTGGCGGGCTTCGAACGCACGCGCGATGAAATGGCGGCCGAGGCCAGCGGCACGCGCGGGCGCACCAGCGTGGGCGCCATGGTCGTGGCCACGCCCGTGCTGCTGGCCCGGGCCGTCGAGCAGTTGAAGGCGCGATCGGCCCAGACCACGGTGCTGGTCGAGGAGGGCGATCTCACGCGGCTGCTGCCCAAGCTGCGCATGGGCGAGCTGGACCTGTTCGTGGGCCGGCTCGAACCCGGCTATGCCTCGCCCGACCTGGAGACCGAAGCCCTGTACGACGAGCCCATGGTCGCCGTCGTGCGCCCCGGCCATGCGTTGCTGGCGCAGCCTGCGAGCTGGCAGGCGCTGGCCGACATGCCCTGCGTCATGCCCCCGCCCTGGGCATCGCTGCGCGTGAAGCTGGAGCAGCAGTTCTTCGCCCACGGCCTGCATCCTCCGGCCGATCTGGTGGAGTCCGCCTCATTCCTGTCGCAGATCAGCTTCCTGCACCAGCGCGGCGCTGTGGCCTTCATGGCGCGCGGCGTGGCCGAGCATTTCGCGCAGCAGGGGCTGGTCGCCGTGCTGGACCTGCCCGTGCCCATCGACCTGCCCCCCGTGGGCCTGATCACCCTGCGCGGCCAGCCGATGACGGCGACGACGCGCTTGCTGGTGGAGTGTTTGCGGGCGGTGGGGAACAGCCTGGCGTCGCGCTGAAATCGTCTTGGGAAGTGGAAGTGGAGGCGGAAGCGGAAGTGAGCCTGGGGCCGGCCGGATGCCGCGTCAGCTCTGCGCCACCGGCATGCCCACCACCAGCCCGTCGAGCTGCGGCGAGACCGTGATCTGGCAGGCCAGCCGCGAGTCGCCGCGCACGTCGAGGGCGAAGTCCAGCATCTCCCTTTCGCCGCCCTGGGCCGGGCCCACGCGGTCCAGCCACTCCGGTTGTATGTAGACATGGCAGGTGGCGCAGGCACAGGCGCCGCCGCATTCGGCATCGATGCCCGGCACGCCGTTGGAGACAGCGGCGCGCATGAGGCTCTGGCCGTCCGTGGCCTGCACCACGTGCTCGCGGCCGCAGTGTTCTATGAAGGTGATGGTGGTCATGGCGTGGGTGGGGCTTTGGGGGGGCGGGGCGGGAAACCGGGGTCGGCGCAATGCGTGGCGGCGATGGCCTTGCGCGCTGCCATGAATTCGCCCGGTGAGTTCACGCATTCGGCGGCGCACAGCTGGCCACCGCGCAGGTGCAGGACGGCGAACCT
>NZ_JTKZ01000731.1:0-1509 GCF_000799035.1 Delftia sp. ZNC0008 | reverse complement strand
CGCCCCTGGCCCTGATCGACCCGCTGGGAAAGATCGACTGGCATATCGAACTCGATCCCTGGGGCAGCTGCATCAGGGAATACAACCCCAACCACCTCCACCAACCTATTCGGATGCAGGGACAGCATCTGGATGAGGAGTCAGGGCTGTTCTACAACAGGCATCGGTATTACGACCCGGCGTTGGGGAGGTATATCAGGCCAACCAACGAGCATCAATTCAAGTCCAGCAGCGACCGATGAACATTGATCGCCTTGCCGGCATCCGCGATCCTGGCATTGACCAGACCCAGCGCGCACTCCATGTGCTCGGCGATCTGGCGCTGGGTGAGGCCCTTGATGCGGTACAGCTCGAAGGTCTCGCGGGTCTTGGGCGGCACCTCGTCCAGGGCCTGATCGATCAGGCGGATGGCCTGGGACTCGAACAGACTGCGCTCGGGCGAGCGGCTGTCCGGTATCTCCAGCGTCTCCACATCCACGCCGTGGGTGCGGTAGCTGTTTTCGCGCTCCTGGCGGCGCAGGTAGTCCAGCGCCATGTTGCAGACGGCGCGCGTCCAGTAGGCGGCGGGCCTGGCGATCTCGGTATCGCCGCGCATCTCGGCAACGCGCAGATAGGTGTCCTGCACGGCGTCGTCGGCCAGTTCGGGATTCCTGAGAATTCTTCGCGCGACCCTCACCAGCTGTCCACGCGAAGCAATGAAGACCTCTTCCAGCGAAGAATGGGTGTGATTCAAGGACACGATGCAATTCCTCTCGCAAGCTAGGCAAGAACGTCAAGGGGAAATGTCGACCGCAGGTCGATGGACTGCCGGCGCGCCGCCCGTGCAAGAAGACGGGAACGGGACTCGGCACAGGCGGAAAGCGGCGGCACAACCGCTGACCGCAGGGCGTCAGTGCACGCCGATGCGCATCGGCGTGACTTGGGATACGGGCCCTTGGATCGGCCTCATACCGGCTTCATGGCGGCGGCCGCCCTCGCCGGGCCCATGTGTCCTGGAACAGGATCGGCAAGGCCGGTGCGGCCTTGCAGACGTGCTGAAACTTGAACCGGGACCAAGGCATGCAGTGGTGCTCCTTTAACGTTTTCCAGAAAATGAAATGAGAAGCATTAACAGTTCCGGCGGCAAAACCGGGCCTGGAGTGGCATCTCGTACCTGTCTGGAAGACGTCCCGCCAAGGCAAACGGAGACACGGCTATCGGCGCTGGAAAATCGGCAGCCGATGCCTATGGATTCCGGTCCCCATGGCTTTCCCCCCGCCATGGATGA
Source organism: Delftia sp. ZNC0008 (assembly GCF_000799035.1). NCBI lineage: Bacteria > Pseudomonadati > Pseudomonadota > Betaproteobacteria > Burkholderiales > Comamonadaceae > Delftia > Delftia sp. ZNC0008. The sequence goes on along the minus strand of NZ_JTKZ01000731.1, from coordinate 242 downwards.
TGGGCCTGGATCATGACGGACTGGTGATGCCCGAAGCGCAGCGCGGGGCAACGAAGGTGCTGTGTGCGCATGCAGCAAAAGCGAACGGAGCGCGGCCTGCTGCCGCCATCTGCAGACGAAAAAAAGCCACCTTGCGGTGGCTTCTTGTCTGTGCGAACGCTGGGTTCGCACAAGGGATCTGGCGGAGTGGACGGGACTCGAACCCGCGACCCCCGGCGTGACAGGCCGGTATTCTAACCAAC
>NZ_JTKZ01000830.1:0-634 GCF_000799035.1 Delftia sp. ZNC0008 | reverse complement strand
CCGAGCTGGACCCCTTCGGCCGCCCGCTGGCCGTGTACCGCATCGCCTACACACAAGGCCAAGCCCGGGCCCAGGCCCCGCAGTTGCAGGTGCGCTACGGCTACGGCAAGGACCCCTGGAAGCAATACGGCCCCGAACTCATCGCCCGGCCCAGCGTCGTGCCCGGGCGCGAACACCAGATCCGCATCCGCTACAACAGCAGCCGCCAGCCGCTGCAGATCACGGAGACGGGCTTCAGTCCGCTGAACGCCCAGGGCCAGCCCGCAGGCAATGCGGACGGCGCCACGCCCATCGAACGCAGCACGCGCTACCGCTACACCGAGATCAACGGCCGCAGCGTGCTGGTGGACATCGATGGGCCGCTGCCCACCTCGCTGGCAGGCTATGACGACGGAAGCCCGGCGCAGAACGATCTCACGCGGCTGCGCTGGGATCGCAGCGGCAGCCACGTCACGCGCGTGCTGCAGCCCGATGGCACGACCGTGGCGCTGGAGCATGACCAGGCCGGGCGCATCACGACCCGCACCGAAGACGACGGCGTGCGGCGCCTTCAGCGCCAGATGCGCTACAGCGCCCTGTCCGCCAACGCCCTGCAGGCCGAAGAAATCACCACCAGCGGCTGGCTGCTCGATGC
>NZ_JTKZ01000224.1:0-2700 GCF_000799035.1 Delftia sp. ZNC0008 | reverse complement strand
CGGGCTGGCAGGCGGGCACGGTCGAAGCCGGGGGCGCAGGCGCAAGCGGTGCGGGCTGCGGCTGCGGTGACGACTGTGTCATTTTGAGAATATCCGCGCCGCCCGGCCCGGGCTTGCGGGTCAACCCTAGAACGGGCGCCTGCGGGCAGGGCGACCATGGCAGACGAGGTTTCCGGCGTTCCCCCACGTTCCAGATCACCGCCGAACACAGGCAGGAGACAGCACGATGAATGTCCAGCTCACCGTCAACGGGCGCGCGCAGCGCATCGACGTTCCACCCAACACCTTGCTCGTGCATGCGCTGCGCGAGCACCTGCGCCTGACCGGCACGCATGTGGGCTGCGACACCAGCCAGTGCGGGGCCTGCACCGTCATCGTCGACGGCCACGCCGTCAAGTCCTGCGCCATGCTGGCCGTGCAGGCCGAGGGCTGCGAGGTGCGCACCATCGAAGGGCTGGCGGATATCGACGGCGGCCTGCACCCCATGCAGGCGGCCTTCAAGGAGTGCCACGGCCTGCAATGCGGCTTTTGCACGCCGGGCATGGTCATGAGCGCCGTGGACCTGTGCCAGCGCCAGCCGTGCGCGGGTGAACGCGAGATCCGCGAGGCGCTGGAGGGCAACCTGTGCCGCTGCACGGGCTACCAGAACATCGTGGCCGCCGTGAAAAAGGGCAGCCAGGCCATGGCAGGGCCTGCGGCCTGAGCGCCGCAGGTCACCACAAGGAGACAGCCATGGGTGCATCCGACTTTTCCAAGCTCCCCCACATCGGCGAGCCCGTCAAGCGCAAGGAGGACTACCGCTTCCTCACGGGCGCGGGCCAGTACACCGACGACATCGCGCTGGCCGCCCAGGCCCATGCGGTGTTCGTGCGCTCGCCGCACGCGCATGCGCGTGTGCGCTCCGTGTCCACCGACGCGGCCAAGGCCGCGCCCGGCGTCATCGGCGTGCTCACGGGCGCCGACGTGGCGGCCGACAAGATCAACGGCCTGCCCTGCGGCTGGCTGATCACCAGCACCAACGGCGAGCCCATGAAGGAGCCGCCGCATCCCATCCTGGCGCTGGACACCGTGCGCTACGTGGGCGACCAGGTCGCCATGGTCGTGGCCGAGACGCTGGAGCAGGCGCGCGACGCGGCCGAGCTGGTGGAGGTGGACTACGACCCGCTGCCCGCCGTGGTGCTGGTGGCCGACGCGGCGGCCGGCAGCGTGCCCGGCGCGGTGGTGCACGACATCGCCCCCGACAACCACTGCTACAAATGGGCCATCGGCGACAAGGCCGCCGTGGATGCCGTGTTCGCCGGTGCCGCCCACATCGCCCAGCTGGACCTGGTCAACAACCGCCTGGTTCCCAACGCCATGGAGCCGCGCGCGGCCATCGGCAGCTACAGCCGCGCCAATGACGAGTACACGCTGTACGTGGCCAACCAGAACCCGCACGTCGAGCGGCTGCTGATGACGGCCTTCGTCATGGGCCTGCCCGAGCACAAGGTGCGCGTGATCGCGCCCGACGTGGGCGGCGGCTTCGGCTCCAAGATCTTCCTGTATGCCGAGGATGTCTGCCTGACCTGGGGTGCGCGAAAGCTCAATCGCTGCATCAAGTGGACGGCCGACCGCAGCGAGTCCTTCCTCACCGACGCGCATGGCCGCGACCACGTCAGCCATGCCGAGATGGCCATGGACGCCAGCGGCAAGTTCCTGGCCATGCGCGTGCACACGGATGCCAACCTGGGCGCCTACCTGAGCACCTTCGCCAGCGCCGTGCCCACCATCCTCTATGCCACCTTGCTGGCCGGCCAGTACGCCACGCCCCAGGTCTATGTGGAAGTCGATGCCTGGTTCACCCACACCGCGCCCGTCGATGCCTACCGGGGCGCGGGCCGGCCCGAGGCCACCTACCTGCTGGAGCGCCTGGTCAGCCGCTGCGCCTGGCAGCTGAACCTGTCCCAGGCCGAGATACGGCGGCGCAACTTCGTCACCAGCTTCCCCTACCAGACGCCCGTGGCCCTGCAGTACGACGTGGGCGACTACGGCGCCTGCATGGACAAGGCCGAGGCCCTGGCCGACGTGGCCGGCTTTGCCGCGCGCCGTGCCGACAGCGAGGCGCGGGGCCTCAGGCGCGGCCTGGGCTACAGCAGCTACATCGAGGCCTGCGGCCTGGCGCCCAGCAACATCGCGGGCGCCCTGGGCGCGCGGGCCGGCCTGTTCGAATGCGGCGAGGTGCGCGTGCACCCCACGGGCAGCGTCACCGTGTTCACGGGCTCGCACAGCCATGGCCAGGGGCACGAGACCACCTTCGCCCAGGTGGTGGCCGCGCGCCTGGGGATACCCGTGGAGAACGTGGACATCGTCCACGGCGACACGGGCCGTGTGCCGTTCGGCATGGGCACCTATGGCTCGCGCTCCATCAGCGTGGGCGGCGCGGCCATCATGAAGGCGCTGGACAAGATCGAGGCCAAGGCCAAGAAGATCGCGGCCCACCTGATGGAGGCCAGCGACGCCGACATCGACTTCGCGGGCGGCGAGTTCACGGTGCGCGGCACGGACAAGAAAATCCCCTTCGCCCAGATCGCGCTCACCGCCTATGTGCCGCACAACTACCCGCTGGACAAGCTGGAGCCCGGCCTCAATGAAACCGCCTTCTACGACCCCACCAACTTCACCTTTCCCGCAGGCACCTACATCTGCGAGGTCGAGACGCGG
>NZ_JTKZ01000534.1:0-10411 GCF_000799035.1 Delftia sp. ZNC0008 | reverse complement strand
GGTGGCGGGACCGAAGGCACTGGCAGCGTTGGACACGGAGAACGCGTAGTTGAAGGGCGTGCCCACAGCCAAGCTGCCAGGGTTGGCCTTGGTGACACTGAGGTTCACCACGCTCACAAAATGAATTTGTGCGGCGCTTGGCGAATACGCGTTTGCTCCCACGGTGAACGTGCCACCCAGGGTTCCTGCAGGAATGCTGGTGGCGATGCTGTAGGTACCACTTGCTGTACTGGTGGCAGTGATCGAGCAAATGCCCAGAGTTGCGCCACTTGTTCCAGTGGTGCAAGTGGCTGACGCGCCTGCCGCACCACCGTTCAGCTTCACGCCGGCAGCACCGGCAAAGGTGACGACCTCGCCGCCCTTGGGGTTGCCACCGGCATCGCGCACATACGCTTCCACCACATCGGTTGCCGTGCCATTTGCCGCCGCGTTGTCGCTCACGACACGCAGGCCCGAATTGCTTGCCGAGGCATTGCCGGCGACAAAGGCCATCGATTGCGGGCTGTTGCCGATGGCAGTTGCACCCACCGTGGTGGCGGCCGAGTAAGTCGATGCGGTCACGCTGGTGAACGACACCGAGCAGGTCGCCGCCGCACCAGCAGTCGTGCAGATGGCGGTGGCAGGCGCCGCTCCGGCGGGCGTCACGCTGAAGTTCACGGCAACGCCGGTGACCGGATTGCCGAACGCATCCTTGGTGACCACGGAAACGACGTCCTGGCCGCCGCCGGCTGCCTGGTTGTTCACATCGACCGACATGGTCGAATTGGCGGGATCGACGGCACCTGCCGTAAAGACATAGGCAGCCGTCGCACCGTACGTATTGCCACCGGCGCTGATGCCGCTGCCGCTCAATGCGCCGCTCGCGATGCTTGCGCCGGAAGTGTAGGAACCCGCGACGGTTGTCCTGGCGGTGACCTGGCAAGTACCGGCCGCATTGGTGGTGCAGGTACCGCTGAAGGTGATGTTTGCGGTGGGAGAGAACGTGACAACGCTTCCGGCCACCGGATTGCCGTTGACATCTCCCACAAACGCTTCAAGCACATCTGTCGCCGAGCCATTGGCCGTGGCCGGACTGCTGACGGTACGCACCCCCGACTTGGCGGGGTCGGCGGCATTGGCCGTGAAGTTGATCACGGCCGGACTGCCGTTTGCCACGCTCTGGGTGGTGGTGCCGTTGTTGTCCGTGGCTGTGAAGCTCGCCGCACCCGCCACGGTGGATGTCACCGTGATGGAGCAGCGCGCTGGATTCGCATTGGCCGCAATCGTGCAGGAAGTTGCCGACGGCGTGCCGGCGCCGGTATGGACAAAGCCGATGGTGTGGGCGACCGTATCGACGGTTGCATTGCCATTGGCGTCCTGCAGTGCAACGGTCACCGTGCCGGTACTCGTACCGTCGGCCATCACCGAGAGCGGCGTGGCACTGAGCAGATTGCCACTGGCTGTATTACTGGGCGGCCCGGCAATGAAGTTGACCGATACCGGACTGCCATTGCTCACGGCCGTTCCGTTGTCCGTTGCCGTGAAGCTTGCGGTGCCGACCGTGGCCGATTTCACCGTCACGGAGCAGGTGGCCGGATTGGCGTTGGCCGCGATCGTGCACGTGGGTGCGGCCGGCGTGGTCGTGCCCACGCCCGTTTTGGTGAAGACAATCGTGTGCGCCACCGTATCCGTGGCGGGATTGCCATTGGCATCGCGCAGGGCCACGCTGATCGAGCTCGTGGCAGTGTTGTCTGCGACAACGCTGAGCGGACTGGCACTGATCAGGTTTCCATTCGCGCCATTGCTGGGCGGGCCGGCCGTGTAGTTCACCACAGCCGTAGCCGTGGCGGCCGAGCCATTGATGGTGAAACCAAAGGTGCCACTGCCGACTGCGGTAGGTGCCGTGATGGTTGCCGTGTACACCCCTGCGCTGCACGACCCCGCGCCGACCGCAGGCGAGCCCTGTGTTCCGCTGTTCAGCGTGAAGGCCACCGTATTGGCACAGGTTGCAATCGAATTGCCTGACGCATCCTTGAGCTGCGCCGTCAATGTGCTGGTTGCGGTGCCATTGGCAATGATCGAGGTCGGACTCGCAACGATGGTCGAGGCGCTGGTACTTGGCGGACCCGCCGTGTAGCTCACTGAAGCCGTAGCAACTGCGGCAGAGCCGTTGATGGTGAATCCGAAGATCCCGCTGCCGACCACCGTGGGCGATGTGACGGTGCCCGTATAGATGCCTGCGGTACACGAGGCCGCGCCCACACTCGGCGTTCCCTGCGTTCCGCCGTTCAGGGTGAATGCCACCGTGTTCGTGCAGGTGTTGATCGGATTGCTGCTGGCATCGACCAGTTGCACGCGCAGCACGCTGGTGGAGCTGCCGTTGGCCACGATCGATGTCGGTGTGGCGACTATCGTCGATGCACTCGTGCTCGGCGTTGCGGCCACATAGGAGACCGTTGCGGTGGCAACAGCCGCAGACCCGTTGATGGTGAACCCGAAGGTTCCGCTGCCGACCAGCACCGGCGATGTCACCGTCCCCGTGTACATGCCGGCACTGCAGCCCGTGACGCTGACGGCAGGAACGCCTTGCGTCCCCGCATTGAGGGTGAAGGCCACCGTATCGGTACAGGTGGTGACAAGGTTGCCTAAAGCATCCTTCAACTGCACGGCCAAGGTGCTGGTGGAGACGCCGTTGGCCGCAATCGATGGCGGACTCGCGGCGATTTCAGAACCGGTCGTGCTGGCCGGCAGCCCGGTGAAGCTGTAAGCAACCGGCGAAGGCTGATAAGTCACTGCGCCAGATACCGGGCTTCCACCCAAGGGAAGATTGGAGAACGTGGCACCAGCGACTGACGACGACAAGGTCACGGGTGTGGTGAATGTTCCGGCGACACTGCTGCTGGCATTGATGGGAGACGCGCACTTTCCGCTGGAGTCGGTCGTGCAGCTGACTGCGGCGGAGCTGCCATTGAACGTGACACCTGCAGGCGGCGCTGCGAAGGTAACGGTGTCACTGCCCCCCGTCCAGGCATTGCCTTGGCCGTCAACAATGTAGACCTCCAGCAAGTCGCTGCTGCCGACAGGTTGATTGTTGGTCGTCGCCAGAACGCCGGATTTCAGGGCACAGGGAAAACCGGTGACGCTTGCAGCCGTTGAAAGCTGCGAGGTCTGGGCTCCACCGGAATTGCTGTCCGTCACTGTGACCCGCACCTGGCCGCTGAGATACGAAGGAACGGTCAGCGTTCCCGAGGCTCCGGCCATGGTCCCTGAGCCCAGATAGACCTGTGCGTCGTTGGCGCCCGCGCCGGTCGGCGACCAAAAGGCTTCCACCGTATACGGTGCCGGCTCGCTCGCATTGGCATTTGCCGTGATATTGAATGTCCAGGTGCAGGCGGCGGTGTCACTGGCGCCAACGCCAAGGGTCGGGGTCCATCCGGTTTGTCCATTGGCCGTCGTCAGCAAACTGATACCTGAGTTTGCAGCCACAGGCACGGAAAACAGCGTGTTCTGAGAAATCTTGAAGAAATCATGCGTAATGATACGAATGGCACTTCTCGACTGGCTTGTCATCTTGTTGTTGCCAATCAACCCTGGTGCCGTACCCGTCCCACTAATATTCAACCCGTCCCCGCCGCCAGTGAAATTGTTATCGGTCACCGTCACTACCTGCGTCGTGCCTGAGGCTGCCGTATTCACCGTCGGTGCCGACACATGCGTTGGCGATGACCCGGTATAGGCGGCGATAGGCAGCGAGAAGGTATTACCCGTCACGGCCAGACCAATTCCATTGGCCAGGCTGATCGTTCCATCAACCGACACCACGGCCCTGGGCGCATTTCCACCAGTCGGGCTCAGTGCGATATTCGAATTTTTGATCGTCAATCCGTTGACGGTCATGTTCGACATGACCTGGAAAAACTGCTCGAGCTGCATTCCCCCGATAGGGTTGGGCAGATTCGTTACCGTGAAATTATCGACAACGATGTTGGAAACCGTGCCTGCACCGTTGCTTGCGGCAACGGAAATGGCCGAGCCCTTGTTATTGCCGTAATTTCCATTCCATATCGCTGAGTTGATTGTGCTATTGGCAAAGAATACGTTTTGTGCGCCTTGATGAATCTCCGCGTACAGCTCGCAGTTGAACGGCGTCCCCTCTCCCGCAGGGGTTGGCGCCACATTCACCAGACCGACGCGATCAATGATGACATTGTTTGCTGAGGAGCCAACGACGAATACCGCTTCGCCACAGGTCATGTTGGGCGAATTGGTGAGAGTGATATTCTTCCCACCAAGATAAAAGGTTTCCCAGGCGGAGTCCGCCCAGTTCTGGACTTGTATGACTCCCCCGAAATCGATGGTCAATGAGCCCGTGCCGGCTGGCACGGTGCCTTTGATCCAGTACCAGGCGCCACCGGCACCAGTGGTGGTGCCCGTATCGCCGCCGCTGATCATCTGGGTTTGACCACAGGCATTGGTGGCTCCCGTCACGGCGCCGGACTGGGCTCCGCTGACGAATGTATTGGCACAGCGCACGTAAACCGTCTGATTGTCGACATACGGATGGAGGTTTCCCGCCGCATCCTTGGATGTCCCGCTCTGTATGGTTCGTACCGACGTGGTCAGTGTCGGCGCAAAGACGATGGAAACATCGGCACTCGGATCCAGCGTTTGCAGCGTGTAGTTGGCTGCCTGAATGGCCGCTCGCAGCGTGCACGCGCCAGCAAAGGTGCCCCCCAGCGTGCTGACACAGGTGGTTGGTGTCGTTGCATTGGCATTGGGAGCGTCGCTGTTGTCGGTGACCGTGAAGACGATGGTCGCCGCCAGTGCCGTGGATGAGATACCCGCGCATGAAAGCAGCAGCAAAGAGAAAAGGCACTTCGCTGCACGCCACTTGCGAAAAAATGCCGAACCAGGCAGGCGATTGAAAGCATGCATGATATTCCCCGTTTTCTCAAGGAGATATGACAGGAAAATGATTTTCCCAATGGCAATGGCCATCAGTTGTACCCAGCGCATTTGCATCGCCGTACCTCGAATAGTTCTATTTGAATCACGAGCCCACAACTCACCTTGCAGCCGGTGAGTTTGGAAGCAAAATTTTTCGCGCAGATCCTGCGCGTCAATCAAAAAAAGGCGGATTTCCATCAACGCTTGCGCGCTGCTCCACTGCCCGTTGAGCGGACACACCTTCAGTCGGGTTTGCGACGCAAAACATTCCTCCCTCGACAAACCATATTCAACGTGCTTGTATTTTTTCAGTGACGGACCAGTTTCCATGGACCCGCACCTGTGCAACGGTAAGTCGCCTATCAGACATATATACAACCCATGGTTAACCCATGCAGGTCCAATCGACCAGAACATGCACTGACAAACCACTGCACATATCGATAGACTAAATCATGTTTTTTTCTATTTCAATAGTTTTTTTACATGAAACCAGAGACTCGTACCAGCGCTACGAGGGAGGCGCTTGAGCGATCTAGGGAATACCCTGAATCAGCCACACCACATACAAGTAACTGGTGGTATCCCCAATACGACTGGAACTGGCTGCGCAAGCCCCATAGAATCGCCCCTGCAGGAGAGCAGGCGGGCGCCACGGTGCCGAGCCTCACCGAAGGCGCAAACTCCCATACACGCTCAGGTTCCGTACTGCAAACACAACATGCCGTCTGGAGAGCCGCCGCACGCAATGTGCGGCGCACCGAAGGAGCAAGCCCCGTTCCCATGGACGGCGGTGAATCTCTCAGGTACCAAGGACAGGGGGAGCGGCAGCTGCGTCACGACGGACGCCGGCTGCCTGCTATCCAGACCATAGCGGCCAGCTTTCGCGTGACCCGGCACATGCCTTTGAAAGGGCATCGTCATGCGCGTCATCGTTCTCGGAGCCGGCCTGATCGGCACCACGTCGGCCTACTATCTGCAATCCCTCGGTCATGAAGTGACCGTCATCGACCGCCAGGCCGCGCCCGGCGCCGAAACCAGCTTCGCCAACGGCGGGCAGATCTCGGTCAGCCATGCCGAACCCTGGGCCAACCCCGGCGCACCGCTGAAGTTGCTGGGCTGGCTGGGCCGGCAGGACGCCCCCCTGCTGTTCCGCCTGCGCGCCGACATGCGCCAGTGGCTCTGGGGCCTGTCCTTCCTGCGCAACTGCACGCCCGCGCGCACGCGCCACAACATCCAGCAGATCGTTCGCCTGGGCACCTACAGCCGCGAGGCCCTGCAGCAGCTGCGGTCGGACACCGGCATCCAGTACGAGCAGCGCATGCAGGGCATCCTGCACTTCTACACGAACGCCCGCGAGTTCGAGGGCGCGCTCAAGCCCACCGAGCAGATGCAGGCCCTGGGCTGCGACCGCCGCCTGATCGACGCCGACGAAGCCGTGCGCCTGGAGCCGGCCCTGGCCCATGTGCGCGGGCAGATAGCGGGCGCCACCTATACGGCCGAGGATGAATCGGGCGACGCCAACCTCTTCACGCGCGAGCTGGCACGCATTGCCGCCACCACGGGCGTGCAGTTCCGCCACGGCCACCACGTCATGGCGCTGCGTACCACGGGCGCAGGCGCCAGCCGCCATATCGACCATGTGGAGGTGACCAATGCCGATGGCCGCTACGAACGCATCCAGGGCGACGCCTATGTGTTGGCCATGGGCTCGTTCAGCCCGCTGCTGGCCCAGCCGCTGGGGCTGCACCTGCCCATCTACCCGGCCAAGGGCTACTCCGTGACCCTGCCGGTGCTGGACCCCGCCAAGGCCTACCAGGTCAGCCTGACGGACGATGAGTTCAAGCTGGTGTTCTCGCGCTACACGGGCGCGCAGGGCGACCGCCTGCGCATTGCCGGCACGGCCGAGTTCAACGGCTACGACCGCAACCTGGACCCCGTGCGCTGCGAGGCCATCGTGCGGCGCGTGCAGCAGCTGTTCCCCGGCGCCGGCGATACCGGGCGCGCCCAGTTCTGGAGCGGCCTGCGCCCCGCCACGCCCAGCAATGTGCCGCTGATCGGACGCTCGCCCATCGCCAACCTGTTCCTGAACACCGGCCACGGCACGCTGGGCTGGACCCATGCCTGCGGCTCCGGCATGGCGCTGGCCGACCTGGTCAGCGGCAGGCAGCCGGCCGTGGATTTCGATTTTCTGGGAGCCGCAGCCATGGACCCGGATCGCAGCGCAGGCACGGTGCGCCCGCGCGCGGTCTGAGGTGCAGACGGTGTGTACGGCGTGTACGGCGTGTACGACGCCTAGGCAGTGAACACCATCAACACCCCGGCGAAGCGGTGCAGGCGGGCGTCCATGATCTCGGCTTCGGCGACGAAGCCGATCAATGGCACATCGCCCAGTGCGTGGCGCAGGGTGCGCAGTTCGGCATCGGGGCCGCCGAACAGGCCGCCGCCGCGGCCCCGGCAACTGATGTAGATGGCGCCACGGATGCGGGGCTGTGCCTCGCCTTCGGGCGCCGCCTCCTCGGGCTCCGCCGCATCGCGCAGCGCAGCGCCCAGTTGCAGCAGTTCCTGGCGCGCCACCTGGGCCTGGCGGCGGCAAAAGATCACCGAATGCCCGGCCTCCACGGCCGAGGACAGGGCCACGCCCTGGCGCAGCGGGTCCAGGCCAACCAGGGTCAGCACCTGGGCCTCTTCGGTCAGCACGCCGTGGGCCAGGCCCCGGCCCGGCGGCGCAATGGCCGCCAGCGTGGTGCGGACCGTGGTCAGCGCGGGCTGCCAGTCGCTGCCTTCCAGCTCCACGCCCAGCAGCTGCAGCAGGCGCTGCAGGGCCGGGTCGCCATCGAGCCTGGTGACCAGGGCGCCGCGCGCCTCGGTGATCTCCAACCCCTCGCCCAGCGGCACGCAGCCCTGGGCCATGCCCGTGATGCAGGGCACGCCGGCACCGAAGGCCACGCCTGAAAAGCCACCACGAAAAATGCCGCGCGCGTCCGCATGCTGCGCATGCAGATCCTCGGTGCGGCAGGCGATCTGCACACCCTCCACGCCATCTTCTCCGTCATCGCCCACGCCGCCGAACAGCAGGCCGGACTCGGTGCGCTCGGACAGCTCGTACAGCAGCTCGGCCAGCTCGGGCTGGCCGCCTGCGGCATGGACCAGGGCCGAATGGGCCGTGAAGCCGGCCTCGCCGCCAGGCGCATGCAGGGGCGCCAGGCCCGAATACAGGCGGTAGTGGGCGGCCGGTACATCCAGCAGCATCACCGCGAGCGCGGTTCCTGACAGGTACTCATGCGACATGGCCAGAACGCCGCCGGCCGAGCAGCCGGCCCAGTCCGCCACATGGGGCAGGGCCCTGGCCAGATGCTGCAACAGCGGCCGTGCGTGGGCGGCATGCGCATGGGACAGGTACACCAGTCCCAGACGGGGCCGCTGCGCGTGGCCGGGCCCGGCCATCTGCAAGCGCAGCTGCTGCAGCACCGCGTCGGCCGCGGCGCGCCAGTCGGAATGGCTGGCATGGCCTACAGGAAACAACGACATACCAACCTTCTTTCTAGCCCCGCCAGCACCCGGCTTGCGGGTGGCTGGGGCCTTGCGCATCCATGGGTCCGGCCCGATCGGTCAACGCGCCGGCCGGCTCTTGGCTGCCGGCTTGCTGGCGGCCGGCGCCTTGGCTCCAGCCTTTGCAGCGGTTTTCCTGGCAGCCGCTTTGGAGGGAGCCTTGGCAGCGGTCCTGGGGGCTTCGGCCTGCGCCGCCGGCTTTGCGGACGGCGCCTTGGCAGGGGAGACCGCCGCCGCCTTGCCCGCCTGCGCAGCAAAGGCGCTGGCCTGTGCCGCCATGCGGTCCATGGTGGCCTTGGCCAGGTCACCGGCCATGCCGGTGGCGCGCTGGGCGGCCGCCACGGCCTCCGGGGCCATGGGCTCGGCCATGGCCTTGGCGGCGATCTGCTGGAATTGCTGGGTCAACGCGCCCCACCACTGCATGGCCTGGCCCATGGCGGCGGCCTGGGCGGACTCGTCCTTGGGCGCCGCAGTCTCCGCGGCTGCGGGTCTGTCGGCGGCCTTGGCCGCCTCGGGGGCTGCAGGCGGCGCGGCAGCGGCCTGTGCGGGCTCGGGCTGCGGCTTTTCCTTCTTGCTCGCCCGGCTGGCGGCCGAGGACATGGGCCAGTCCGAAAGGTCGCCCTGCCCCGCGCTGGCGGCGCCCTTGGCCGCGGCGGTGGCTGCGGCGGTTGCGGCTGCAGGGAACTGGAAGGCCTGCGCCAGCTCGCCCATGCTGACGTTCATGCCCTGCAAGGTGGACAGCGTCATGCGCTGCACTTCCAGGGCCTGGATGGTGGCGGACAGCGCCTTGCCGTTCTGGTCGAGCCAGAACTGCACGGCCTTGAGTTCGGTGATGCGCTTGTCCACCTCTTCGATGCTCACCGTGGGCGCCACCCATTCGGGCAGGCGCCCCAGGGGCCGGGCGGTGGCCGATCCTGCACTCTGGGCCAGGCCCTGCAGGAAGTCGAAACCGGGGATGAACTTGCCGAAACCGAAGGAGGACGCATCACTCATGGCAGCACTCGCTAGGACTGGGTTGGAAGAACATGCCGGTGAAGCACACCGGCCATGCGCTCAGCTTAACCCAGGCACACGCCAAGTCCATCGCAAGTCATGCACGGCCCGCTGCGCACAAACCCGGTGGATGACAAAAAGCTCAGTGGGAGTGGCCGGCATGTCCGCCGTGTCCGCCATGCGCGCCGCCCTGCGCAGCCGATGCCGCACCTGCGCCGGGCGCCATGGCGCGCACGGGGACCTGCAGGCTCAGGCGCGAGGTCTCGCCCTTGGCGTCCTTGAACACCAGGGTGATGGGTACCTGACTGTCCTTGAGCAGCGGGCTCTTGAGCTGCTGCAGCATGACGTGGTAGCCGCCGGGCTTCAGGTCCACGGCCACGCCCTTGGGCAGGTCCAGGCCGTCGATGGCGCGCATGCGCATCACATCGCCTTCCATCTTCATTTCATGCACCTCGGCCACGCCGGCAGCGGGCGACTCCACGCCCACCAGGCGCAGCGGCTCCTCGGCCGTCAGGCGCATGAAGGCGCCCGTGGCCTGCTGGCCCGGCACGCTGGCACGCGCCCAGGCGGCGTCGGCCTTGACATGGGCCGCATCGGCATGGGCATGGGCCAGGCCCATGGACAGGGAGGCGGCGATCAGGAAAGGGGTGGTCCATTGACGCAGTGTCATCACGGTTTCTCCAGAAATTTCAATGCATTGCGGCACGGTCTTCGTGCCTTGCAAAAAGGGTTGGCCAAGCGAAGGAAGCGGGAGTGAATCCGGGAGTCACCGGGGCGGTGCGCGGGCCTGGGGCAGGGCCGGCATGGCCACGCTGTGGACGGAGGCCGGGTGCGCCCGTGGCTGCGCATCTGCCACCAGCGGTGCCGGGGCCGCACTGCACCGGGCGGGCGGCGGCGCCAGCGGGGGCAGGCACAGCGGGCAGTCGATGCCGTGACGCGG
>NZ_JTKZ01000597.1:0-2565 GCF_000799035.1 Delftia sp. ZNC0008 | reverse complement strand
GCCAGGGGCGCGGCCGACTGGCGCTGCCAGCGTGCGCGCTCGCGCAACAGGTCCTGCACGCGCACCAGCAGCGACTCCACACGCCGCGCCAGCGTGACGCGGCGCGAGAGGCCGGGAATGGCCTTCTCCAGCGCCTCGCGCTCCTCGCGCGCCCACAGCAGCTGGGTTTCCTTGACCATCAAGGCCGCGCGCTGGCGGATCACCAGCCTTTGCAGCCTCTCTATTTCCTGGGCTTGAAGGCACAGCAGCTCGCTGCTGCGCAACTGGGCGTGGCCGTAGCCACGCAGCAGCACCTGGTGCTCGTGCGCCAGCTGCTGAATGTCGTCCAAGGTCTGGGTCATGGTTTCCTCGGCAAACCTGAGCATCGCGCGGCGGTCGCGCGAAGGCCTGTGCGCATGGCCGCGTGCGGCACGGGCCGGGCTTGCCGGCAAGGCGGTGTGCTGCGGTGCAAGCCGGATGCGTCGGCAAATCAGTGAGAATGATTCTTATTAAATCATGAAATGCCGGCCGTCAAACCGATGACCGTACGCCGCCTGGTGCAAAGGCCGCACCGGCGCAGATGCGCTTGCAGGGCGGCCGTCAGCGCCCTGCCATGTACGGCAACGCAGGCCTGCGCCCGGCCTGCCGTTGCCTGTCCGATCCGCTCAAAGCCCCTTGAGCAGCCGCCCGTTGACCTCGGTGCCGTACAGCGAGTACGGGTTGTCGTGGAACTGCTTGCGCGTGTCGGCCACGTTGTCGGTGAAGCGCGGGTCCTGGGGGCGCTCCATGCTGTTGATGTAGGTGGCCACGTCCCAGGCCTCCTGGTCATCCAGCGTGGGGTTGCCGTAGGGCATGTTGCCCTTGATGAAGCTGGCGGCCTTGTCCACTTCGTGCGTGCCCGCGCCCCAGTTGTAGGACTGCTTGCCCCACAGCGGCGGGAACACGGTCACGCCGCCCGCTTCCTGGCCCTGGCCCTGCGCGCCGTGGCACAGGGCGCACTTGGCCTCGTAGACCTTGGCGCCGCGCTCGAAGCTGGGCTCCTGCGCGGCCTTGCCCACCTTGGTGAAACCCGCGCCGGGCAGCTTCTCGCCCGTGGGCGCCTTCTGCGCCATCCAGTAGGCATAGGCCTCCAGCGCCACAAGGATGTCATGGCCGTCGTCGGGCGCCTTGCCGTTCATGCTGTACATGAAGCAGCCGCGCACGCGCTCGGCGAAGGTGTCCACGTGGTTGGTCTTCTTGCGGTAGGCCGGATACAGCGGGTAGGCACCCCACATGGGTGCGGCGCCCTTGAGCCGGCCTGCGTCCAGGTGGCAGTTCACGCAGTTGAGGGTGTTGCCCGAAAAGCCCACGGCGTTGGCCGGCGTGCGCAGGAAGATGGCCTCGCCACGGCGGATCCACTCGCCCATGGGCGTGTCCGGAATGTCGCGGGCACCGGGCGGCGTGAAGGCTGCGCCGTCGGCAGCCCCCTGAACGGGCTGGGCATCGGGCTTTGCGGGGACAGCAGCGGGTGCGGCGAGTGTGGCGGGTGTGGCGGCCACGTTGACCGGCACGTCGGGCCGGGCTGGACGGCTGACGTACATGCCATAGGCGAGTGTGCCCGCCAGACCGGCGAACAGGCAGGCAACGACGATGTATTCGGCGGTGTTGGAACTGCCGGGGGCGGGATTGCGTGGTGTGTCGGACATGATCGGCTCCCGGTCCATCAGGGTTTGGCCGGCGCGGAGGCCGTGGCTGCGGTGGCTGTGCCCGCGCCATGCAGGCGGGCGTAGTAGGACGCCACCGCCTGGATGTCTTCGGGCGTGAGCTTGCGGGCGATCTTGCCCATCAGGCCCAGGGGGCCGGCCTCGCGCTGGCCCTTGTTCCAGGCGGCGACCTGGCTTTGCATGTAGTCGGCCGTCAGGTGGCCGATGGCGGGGAAGTCCGCTCCCACGCCCACGCCGCCAGGGCCATGGCACTGGGCGCAGGCAGGAATGCCGTCGGCCCAGCGGCCACGCTCGACCAGCCAGGCGCCGTCATCGTCCTTGCCCTTGGGCAGCGGGCCGCGCACGGGCTGGATGGGCAGCGGCAGGCTGGCGTAGTAGGCCGAGACGTCGGCACGGTCCTGGGCCGACAGGGCCTTGGCCATGGGCGCCATCACGGGCGCCTGCCGGCTGCCGTCGGCCAGGTGCTGCAGCTGGCGCGCCAGATAGCCGGCGTGCTGGCCGGCCAGGGCCGGAAAGCCCGCCATTCCCTCGCCCTTGGCGCCGTGGCAGGTGGCACAGGCCGCCGCGCCCTGGGGCGTGCCCGCCTGGGCGATCTTCTGGCCAGCGGCAGCGTTGCCTTGCACCGCCGCCTGCGCAGCGGAGGTGTCTTGTGCCCAGGCGCCGCCCATCGGCATGCAGATGCCGACAGCAATGGCGATGCACGACCGGGACAGGGTCTGTTTGTTCATGCGGTTCATCGTGGGAAGAGGCTGTTGCCCTGCCATGCGTGGGCGCCGGCAGGTGCGCGGCAGCGGCGGACAGGGTCAGTTCTGGATACCTGCGGCTGCCCCCGCACGGCGCAATGCCTGCGCGGCTGGCCAGCCAGGTCGGCACGATACGCAGC
>NZ_JTKZ01000489.1:0-1828 GCF_000799035.1 Delftia sp. ZNC0008 | reverse complement strand
AGCCGTGGAGGCGCGGGCTGCCGGCGAAAGCCAGGGCGCGCCCAGCATCCAGGCCGCCAGTTGCCTGCGGTTGAGGCTCATGCCAGCCTCCCGGCAGCGCCCAGCCAGGGCAGCTGGTCTGCGTGGTAGCGCCAGGTCTGGAACACGCTGTTGAGCCGGCCGGGGCCGGTGCGGCGCGCTGCGGCATCGGGATACTCGGCGAACCAGGGCAGGATGTATTCCCAGACCACTTCCCCCGCAGGCGTGACCTCGAAGAGCCGGCCCGTGGCCGATTCGGTGATGTGGGTGTTGCCGTTCCACAGGCGCTGGGCATTGCCCATGAAGGCGGTGTAGAAGGCGTTGACCATCTCGTCCTGGTAGCTCCAGACCAAGCGGTGGTCGGCCGGATCGATCTCCACCACGCGCGAGAAGGCCACGTGGGCGCCTTCGCGGAAGTTGCCGTTGTCGAAGGCCAGGATGTGGCCGTTGGCCAGCGCCACGGGCGCATGCTGGTGCGAGACCACGGAAGGCGGAATGTGCAGCGTCACCGCGCCGCTGGCCTTGTCCACGGCGATGATGCCGGAGGTGGTGCGCAGGCTCATGAGCACGCTGCCGTCGGCCCTCACGCCCAGGCCGTTGACCAGCGGCCAGTGGTATCGGCCAAAGCCCGGGTGGATGGGGAAATCCTCGGGCTCCAGGTGCTCCCAGGCCTTCCACTCCCAGACCAGGCGGCCGCTGCGGTCCACCTCGCGGATCACGTCGCCGTACATCACCTCGCCGGTTCCGTGCGCGGTGCCGCCGGGCACGCGTTCGGCAAAGCCCGCAGGCACGGGCGCGCAGGCGGCATAGAGCAGGTGGCCGTTGGGCAGCCATTGCGCGTCATGGTGGTGGTCCGGGTCCTCGTGGCGCCAGACGATCTCGCCCTGCGGCGTGGCCTCGTAGAAATCGCCACCGTGCCACATGGACCACGGCGCATAGCGGTCGGGCGAGCGGGGATGGTTGCCGTTGTAGCCCAGGTTGCCGTTGGGCAGGATCACGGCATGGCGGCCCGCGCGCACGGGCAGTTTCCATTCATGGGCCACGCGGCCCTCGATGTCCACCAGGTAGACATGGCCGTCGGCCGTCTGCGGCGCGATCAGGGTGTAGCCGCCGGCCGAGAGGGCGGGGTCGTGGGCGATGAGTCCGACGCCGCGGCGGCGCTGGGTGACTTGGTCTACGGTGCTTGCCATGGGCTGCTTTCAAAGGAGGGCGGGGAATGAGCGCCACTGTAGGCAGTCGCAAGCGTCAGGAATAGCTGTTTGTTTTGGATGAGGTGTCAGATAAAAATTTACACTCTGCGCCATGCCCGCAATCTCCCAGGCCTTTCGCTGTTTTGACGAGGTGGCGCGCCGTGGCTCGGTGCGCAAGGCCGCCGTCACGCTGCACCTGACGGCGGCGGCCGTGAACCAGCAGATCCTCAACCTGGAGGCCCAGGTCGGCGTGCCTCTGTTCGACCGCCTGCCGCGCGGCATGCAGCTGACAACCGCCGGGGAGCTGATGCTGGCGGCCGTGCGGCGCAGCCAGCGTGACTTCGACAACGCGCTGGCCCAGGTGGAGGACCTGCGCGCCCTGCGCCGGGGCCATGTGCGCGTGGGCGTGTCGCATGCCACGGCCGAGTACCTGCTGCCGCTGGTGATCTCCAGCCTGCATGCACGCTATCCGGGCATCACCTTCAGCGTGCGTTCGGGCACGGGCGAGGAGCTGCTGCGCGGCGTTGCGCAGGGCGAGATCGATGTGGCCTATTGCCTGCGCCGCCCGCCGCCGCCCGGCGTGCAGGAGGTGCGGGCCTGGCCCCAGCCGCTGGACGCGG
>NZ_JTKZ01000139.1:0-860 GCF_000799035.1 Delftia sp. ZNC0008 | reverse complement strand
CCGCGTCAGCACGGCCAGGGTGGCGTCATGGGTGACCAGCCGTTCGGCATAGCGGGTGCCCGTGCGGCCCAGGGCCAGCAGGCGGATGCCGGCCGAGGGCATGAAGACGTCGAAAACGATGGCCGTGGCCGGCAGCAGCCCGGCCAGCGCCGTGGCCGTGATGAACCAGCCCGACAGGCCCAGCAGCGCCATGCCCATGAGCACCGTGAGCAGGGCCAGCAGCGCGCCACCCAGCCACAGGCGCCGGGGCGCCATGCGCGCCAGGGCGGCAAGCACGGGCCGGAGGGTGGAGCGGGGCTTCATGCGGCCAGCTCCTGCGGGGCGGCATGGCCCGCCAGCTCCACCACGCGGTGCATGGCGGCGGCCAGCTCGGCATCGTGGGTGGCGACGATCAGCGTGCGCCCGCGTGCCAGTTGCAGCAGGGCATCGGTGACCTGGGCGGCCGTGGCCGGGTCCAGGTGGGCCGTGGGTTCATCGACCAGCAGCAGGCCTGCATCGCGCGACAGGGCCAGGCGCGCCAGGGCCAGGCGCACGATCTCCCCGCCCGACAGGCCGGCTCCGCCCTCGCCCAGCGTGGCGCCGGCACGGGCCTCGGCCAGCTTGCCCAGACCGGCCAGCCGCAAGGCCTGGCGTAGCTCGCCGAAGGTGAATCCCGGGCGGCCCAGCCGGAGGTTTTCGGCCACCGAGCCGGCGAACACATGGGGGCTCTGCCCCATCCAGGCCATGCGCGCGCGCAGCCGTCCGGCCGATTCGCCGTCGAGCAGCTGGCCGTCGATATGGATGCGCCCAGGCTCGGCCACCGGCAGCAGGCCAGCAATCTGCGCCAGCAACAGCGACTTGCCGCTGCCGCTGGGACGCGG
>NZ_JTKZ01000309.1:0-639 GCF_000799035.1 Delftia sp. ZNC0008 | reverse complement strand
CCGCGTTGAGCATGGGGCCGGCCTGGGCATCCAGGCCGCCGAAGAAGATGGCGTCGGGCTTCTTGCCCTTGATGGCCGTGAGGATGGGGACGAAGTCCGTGGACTTGTCGCCGGTGTACTGCTTGTCCACGATCTCGATGCCCTGCTCGCGCGCCTGGGCCTCGAACAGCGCCACGATGCCCTGGCCGTAGGCCGAGCGGTCATCGATGATGGCCACGCGCTTGACGCCCAGCTTGCCCACGGCGTGGGACACCAGCGCATCGACCATGGCGCGGTCGTCGGCGATCACGCGGTACGTGGTGTCATAGCCCGACTGGGTGATGGCCGGGTTGCTGGCCGCCGGCGTGACCATGACGATGCCGCAGTCCTGATAGATGGACGTGGCCGGCAGCGTGGTGCCCGACTGCAGGTGGCCGACCACGGCCGCCACCTTCTTGTCGCACAGGCGCCGGGCCAGGGCCACGGCCTGGCCGGGGTCGCCGCCGTCGTCGCCGGCCTCCAGCTTCCAGTGCAGCTTGCGCCCGCCGATCTCCAGGCCCTTGGCATTGAGATCGTCCAGGGCCATGCGCACGCCGTTTTCCTCATCCTTGCCCAGGCTGGCAATGGGGCCGGACACCGGCCCGGCATGGGCAATGCGCA
>NZ_JTKZ01000207.1:213-27302 GCF_000799035.1 Delftia sp. ZNC0008 | reverse complement strand
AACCTCCACGGAGTTACCCGCTAGTACCTGAAACTAGTGCGTCTACCAATTCCGCCACCTGGGCATCTCAGGAAAGATTTAGATTGTATACCAAGAAAATGAACCCTCACGCAAAAAGTGCCGACGCGAACGACGAAATCGGGGGCAGTGTGCAGGGGCACCGCGACGGACATGGCTTCGTCATCCGTGATGACGGCGAAGGCGACATCTTCCTTCCTCCCAATGAAATGCGTGCGGTGCTGCACAAGGACCGTGTCAAGGTTCGCATCGTGCGGCAGGACCGCCGCGGCAGGCCTGAAGGCCGCGTGGTCGAGATCATCGAGCGGCCTGCGCACAACATCATTGGCCGCTTCTTGCAGGAAAGCGGCGTGTATCTGGTCGCTCCCGAAGACAAGCGCTATGGCCAGGACATCCTGATCCCTGCCAACGCGACGGGTTCGGCCAAGATCGGGCAGGTGGTCGTGGTGGAGTTGACCGAGGCGCCTGCACTGTTCGGCCAGCCCGTGGGGCGCATCATTGAAGTGCTCGGTGAGGTCGACGATCCCGGCATGGAGATCGAGATTGCGGTGCGCAAGTACGGCGTGCCCCATGTGTTTTCCGATGCCTGCCTGGCACAGGCTAAGGCCCTGCCGGACAGGGTGCGGCCTGCCGATCGCAAGAATCGCATCGATCTGACCGATGTGCCCCTGGTCACCATCGATGGCGAGGATGCGCGCGACTTCGACGACGCCGTCTACTGCGAGCCTGCCAAGGTCGGGCGCGGCAAGGGCTGGCGCCTGCTGGTGGCGATTGCCGATGTGAGTCACTACGTGACCACGGGCAGTGCCATCGATATCGATGCCTATGACCGTGCCACCAGCGTCTATTTCCCGCGCCGCGTGATCCCCATGCTGCCCGAGAAGCTCAGCAATGGCCTGTGCTCGCTCAATCCCGATGTG
Source organism: Delftia sp. ZNC0008 (assembly GCF_000799035.1). NCBI lineage: Bacteria > Pseudomonadati > Pseudomonadota > Betaproteobacteria > Burkholderiales > Comamonadaceae > Delftia > Delftia sp. ZNC0008. Next base: position 26,364 of record NZ_JTKZ01000207.1, on the reverse strand, counting down.
GATCGCCTGTGCATGGTCTGCGACATGCTGATCACTGCAAAGGGCGATATCCATGCCTATCAGTTCTACCCCGCGGTGATGCACAGCCATGCGCGCTTCACCTATAACGAGGTGGCTGCCATCTTGGCCAATACGCGTGGCCCGGAGGCTGCCAAGCGCTCCGATCGCGTGGGCGACTTGCTGAATCTGCATGGGGTGTACCAGGCGCTGCTCAAGTCGCGCGAAGCACGCGGCGCCGTGGACTTCGAGACCACGGAGACGCAGATCGTCTGTGACGAGAACGGCCGCATCGAGAAGATCGTGCCGCGCACGCGCAACGAGGCGCACAAGCTGATCGAGGAGGCCATGCTGGCCGCCAACGTCTGCAGCGCGGACTTCATCGAGCACAGCGGCCGCGTTGGCCTGTTCCGCGTGCACGACAAGCCCTCGCTGGAGAAGCAGGACATCCTGCGCAACTACCTCAAGGCCATGGGAGTGGGTATGGCGCTTGGCGAGAATCCGGCCACGTCCGAATTTCAGGCCATTGCCAATGCCACCAAGGACCGGCCTGATGCCCAGCAGATCCACACCATGCTGCTGCGCTCGATGATGCAGGCCTTCTACACGCCTGAAAATTCGGGTCACTTCGGGCTGGCCTTCGATGCCTATACGCACTTCACCAGTCCGATTCGCCGCTATCCCGACTTGCTCGTGCACCGCGTGATCAAGGCCGAGCTTGAAGGCACGCACTATCGCCTGCCCGAGCTGCCCACGCCTGGAGAGGCCGAAGCCAAGTTGGCCAAGCGTCTGGCCTCGCGTGTCAGTGCACCCGGCCAGAAGCCGCGCAAGCGCGCGCCTGCCGCCGAGGTCCAGGCCTGGGAGGCTGCAGGCCTGCACTGCAGCGCGAACGAGCGCCGCGCCGATGAGGCCAGCCGAGATGTCGAGGCCTGGCTCAAGTGCAAGTACATGCGTGAGCATCTGGGGGAGGAGTTCGCAGGCGTGGTCTCTGCGGTCACCACCTTCGGCATCTTCGTCACGCTCGATGCCATGTATGTGGAGGGTCTGGTCCACATCACCGAGCTGGGGGGGGACTACTTCCGCTTTGATGAGGCGCGCCAGGAACTGCGGGGCGAGCGCTCGGGCATCCGCTACGGCATAGGTACGCGGCTGCGCGTTCAGGTCAGCCGTGTGGACCTGGATGGCCGGCGCATCGATTTCCGCCTGGTGCGCGACGGCGAAGAGCAGCCGGCTTCGGGTCGTTCCGGCAGGGCGCCGGCGCGCACGGAAGCCCATCAGGGCGAAAAATGGGGGCGCCGCGACGCCAAGGAAAAGCGTGCGCAGCGTAACTCCGGCGGTGCCGGCGGAGCCCGGTCTGAATCCGATGGCGCGGTGTCTTCCGGCAAGCAGGGGCGCAAGGCGTCCAAGAAGGCTATGGTCAAGGGCGTGAACCTGGCCGCGCTGGAGGCTGAATATGCGAGTGCCCAGTCCCGCCCGGCCGCGCCAGTGCGTCAAAGCGACGTGAGTGAGCCGGCCGTGGTGCCGGGTTCGTCCGCACCTGCGGCACGCGCTTCCCGCAGGGGCAGGGCGGCTGAAGCGCGCAAGTCTGTCGCCGTCGATGCTGACCACGGTCTGCCGCAGTTGCCGCCGCCATCGCCGGTGCAGGCGCTGCGCGCCTTGGGTAAGAAGGCCTTGGGGGCCGTCAAGTCCAAGGTGGCAGGCAAGACATCCAAGCCCCGGCGCAAGCCCTGAGGGCGTCTATTGGCCCAGCCGCTGGGCCAGCGCGCTGGCGCTGAACGGCATTTGCGCGGGCCATTGGTCTGCCGCATGGCCGTGGCGCCAGGCCGCCAGTGTTGCGGCCTGCGCGGGGTCCAGCCCTTGCGCCCATAGCGCGGCAATCAGCCCGGCGAGAACATCTCCGGTTCCTCCGGTGGACAGCCGGGCGTTGCCTGTGGGGTTGATCCAGCAGGGCGGCGATGCATTGCCGTCGCCCTGCGGTCCGGCGATCACGGTGCCCGAGCCCTTCAGCAACGCAGTGCAGTTGAATTGGAGCGCCAGTTGCCTGGCTGCTGAAAGTCGCTGGGCCTGAACCTGGGCAGTGCTCATTTTCAGCAGGCGGGCGGCCTCCAGCGGGTGCGGTGTCAGCACCGTGTGCTGGCTGCGTCGTCTGCGTTCTTTCAGAAGCAGGGCCAGCGACTCATCTTCGGCAACCGCGTTCAGTGCGTCTGCGTCCAGTACCAGCCTGGGCGCCTGATCCAGAATTTGGGGCAGCCAGGCGCGCACCGCCATGCCGCCGCCACATCCGCACACGACGGTGGCGCCGCGCCAGTTTTGTGCTTCGGGGCTGCGCAACATGATTTCGGGCCAGGGGGAGATAGCCTGGCCTGACCCGTGCGAGGCATCGAGCAGTGCCAGCATCACGCGTCCCGCCCCGCCGTGCAAGGCTGCCAGTGCGGCCAGCCAGGCGGCGCCGGTCATGGACAGGCCGCGGTGTTCCAGCCCCTCTCCGCCCAGAATGGCCACGTCGCCAAAGCTCCCCTTATGGCTGGCATGCGGACGCGGGGCGCGGGCTTCCGGGGAGAAAAGTTGTGCGCACGGTGAGATGGCGAAGGGTGGCGCGCTGCTTGCCAGTCCTGTGTCCAGATCGTCCCACCATATATGGCCGCAGGCGTCGCGGCCGCTTCCTGTGAACAGGCCGGGTTGCAGTGTCAGCAGAGCCAGCGTATGCCGTGCGCTGACCGGGAGGTTCATGGGCTCGAATCCAGGCAGGTATTGCCCGGTGTCGGCATCCAGGCCGGATGCGATGTCCACGCAAAGGACGGGGCTGATGCCGGACTGCAGGCTGCGCAGCAGCGGCAGCAATCGGTCATCTTTTCGGGTGGGTGGGCTTGCCGTGTCGGGTCGGCGCAGGCCGATGCCGAGCAAGGCATCAATGCACAGATCCTGAGGCCCCATGTCAGGGGGCATGTGGGCGATCCATTGCACGCCGGCCTTGTGGGCTGCATCCCATGCGGCACGCGCGTCGGCGGGCATGCGGTCGCGTTCGCGCACGCAGCTGACCAGGATGCGGCAATTGCGGGATCGTGCCGGCATCGTGTTCAGGTGCTGTTGAAGCCAGGCGGCTGCCTGCAAGCCGTCTCCGCCGTTGTTCCCAGGGCCGCAGGCGATCCAGATGCGGTTGGCGTGAGGGGCGATGGCGCGTGCCAGGCGTGCCAGCCCCATGCCTGCGCGCTGCATGAGGCGGTGTGCGGGCAGTCGGGCCGCGGCATGCTGTTCCTGGGTGCGTGTGGCCACCGTATCGAACAGTGGCAATGCGGTGGATGTGGGAATGCGCAGCATGGCCTGAGCATAGCCGCCAGCCGCAGGGCGGGGTGTCCGCAGCGGTCAGCCGAAGCGGCGCGGATCCAGCAATGCGCTGTCCAGGAAACTGGTGCGGTTGTCCATCAGGTCGCTCAGCATGCTGGCGCAGCCTTGGGCAATGGCGGCACCACAGCTGCCATGGCCCAGGTTGAGCCAGATGCCGGGCAAACCGCTGGCGCCCAGCAACGGCAGTCCATCGGCTGTGCACATGCGTGTGCCATGCCAGATCTGAACGCCCGAGGTCAGCACGGCGCTGCCGGGAAAGACCATGTTGAGTCGGTGGTACATGCGCTGCAGCGTGGCCTCGTGCATGGGGCCGTGGCTGCCCAGTTCAGCGCCGGCCACGACCCGCATGCGCTGGCCAAGGCGCACCAGGGTCATCTGCTCGCTCCAGTCGACGATGGCGTGGCGGGGCGCGTAGCCTTGTTCGCGCAGCGGAGCACTGATGCCATAGCCGCGCAGGGCGATCATGGGCAGGCGCAGGCTCAGCGGCGCGAGCAGGTTTGCGGCCTCGGCGCCAGCGCAGACGACGATGGCATCGTGCGACCGGGGTGTGTCTTCGCCTTGCAGCTGCAGGCGAGCGGTGCGCCCGGCGCCGCCGGGCTGCAGTCGTCGCACCAGGCGTTGCGTCTCGAATCGTGCTCCTGCGGACTGTGCGGCCTGCCTTTGCATCAGCGTGGCCAGGCGGCCGTTGGCGGCGCCAGCCTGCGGGAAATACAAGGAGCCTGCGAGTGCGGTCTCCTCGCCCAGCGCGGGCTCACGCAGGCGGGTCTGGGCGGCATCCAGTGCCTCGCAGCGCGTGCCGGCCTCGGCCAGCGCTGCCAGTGCAGGTTTCAGTTGCTCATGGTCGGCCTCGCTGCCCAGCAGCACCAGGCTGCCGGAGACATATTCCGGGTCCAGCTCCCACTGCCGCCACAGCGATTGCTGGAACTGCTGGCTGCGCTGGGTGAGTGTCTCCAGTGCCGCCATCGTGGCTGTGGGTTCGCCGGCTTTGCGCAGGCGCCGCCCAGCCTGGCGCCATTGCCATAGCCAGCGCAGCTGGGCTGCGAGGTTTCCGGAGCCGGGGCGTGGCAAAGCCTGCCGGCCGGGAAGCGTGGGTGAGCGTTCTGTGGTGGAGAGGCCGGGGACGCTCCACGGTTGGAGCAGGCTGGGGCCCAGCCAGCCGGCATGTCCGAAGCTGGCTTCCTCGGCCACCGTGCCATGGCGCTCGTAGACGGTGACCTCGTGCCCGACCTGGGCCAGTGCGTGGGCTGTCGCAACGCCAATGCTGCCGGCGCCCACAATCGCGATGTTCATTTTGGGGTGGAATCTGCTGAAGTGCCTGAATTATCAAGCGGATGTAGCTATCACTACAGGAGTGTGTGGCCGATGCGGCAGCCGTGGCTATGCGGGGTGTGAGCGCGCGTTGGGTGCGAAGCCTCAGTCTTGGGATGGCGTATGCTAGAATCTTGCGGCTTTGCTAGGGGTTCACCCTGATTTTCTTCGGAATTGCCGGAGATCAGGTGATGGCTTTGGGGTGCGAGGTGTTCGTCATGAATGCCTGCCCATGCTTGCAACCCCCGTTGCAAAGTCAATCGCAAACCAGTCCCTTCAAGGTGTTGCTTCCTGTATCCAGGGGGCAATTGTCGGGCTGGATTTTAGACCTAACCTTTGAGGTATTCATATGTCCGTCACTATGCGCGATATGCTGGAAGCAGGCGTCCACTTCGGTCACCAGACCCGTTTCTGGAACCCCAAGATGGCCCCCTTCATCTTCGGCCACCGCAACAAGATCCACATCATCAACCTGGAAAAATCGCTGCCGATGTTCCAGGACGCCCAGAAGTTCGTGAAGCAGCTGGCTTCCAACGGCGGCACCATCCTGATGGTCGGCACCAAGCGCCAGGCCCGCGAGCTGGTGGCTGCCGAAGCCCAGCGCGCTGGCGTTCCTTTCGTTGACCAGCGCTGGCTGGGCGGCATGCTGACCAACTTCAAGACCGTCAAGACGTCCATCAAGCGTCTGAAGGAAATGAAGGCCCAGCAGGAAGCCGGTCTGGAAGCCATGAGCAAGAAGGAACAGCTGATGTTCGTTCGCGAACTGGAAAAGCTGGAAAAGGACATCGGCGGCATTCAGGACATGAACAGCCTGCCCGACGCCATCTTCGTGATCGACGTGGGCTTCCACAAGATTGCCGTGGCCGAAGCCAAGAAGCTGGGCATCCCCCTGGTCGGCGTGGTTGACTCCAACCACAATCCCGAAGGCATCGACTATGTCATCCCCGGTAACGACGACTCTGCCAAGGCCGTGCAACTGTACGCCCAAGGCATCGCCGACGCGATCCTGGAAGGCCGCGCTGCTGCACTGACCGACGTGGTCAAGGCCGCATCCGGCGAGAGCGGTGACGAGTTCGTGGAAGTGGAAGAATCCGCTGCCTGATTGAGCTTGTCCGGCTGAGCGACCTCGTCGCCGAATAAAAAGCGGGGCTCAGGGTAGCCCCGTTTTTTTAAGCCGAAATCCTGTAACGAATCGAACTGACATTGGAGAAATACGATGGCTGCAATTACCGCAAGCATGGTGGCTGAACTGCGCGCAAAGACTGACGCGCCCATGATGGAGTGCAAGAAGGCCCTGACCGAAGCCGAAGGCGACCTGGTCAAGGCGGAAGAGCTGCTGCGCGTCAAGCTCGGCACCAAGGCTGGCAAGGCTGCCTCGCGCGTGACCGCCGAAGGCGTGATCGCCGCCTTCATCAATGGCAACCAGGGTGCCATGATCGAAGTCAACAGCGAAACCGACTTCGTGTCCAAGAACGACAGCTTCATCGCGATGGCCAACGCCGCCGCCAAGCTGGTCGCCGAGCAAAACCCCGCCGACGTGGCCGCGCTGAGCGCACTGGCCTATGAGCAGGACGGCTTCGGTCCCACGCTGGAAGACGTGCGCAAGGGCCTGATCGGCAAGATCGGCGAAAACATGTCCTTCCGCCGCTTCAAGCGCTTCGAAGGCTCCAGCCTGGCTTCCTACCTGCACGGCTCGCGCATCGGTGTGGTCGTCGAGTTCGACGGCGATGCCACGGCTGCCAAGGATGTCGCCATGCACGTGGCCGCCATGAAGCCCGTGTCCGTGACCAGCGCCGACGTGCCCGCCGAGCTGATCGAGAAGGAGCGTACCGTTGCTGCCGCCAAGGCTGCCGAGTCCGGCAAGCCTGCCGACATCGTCGCCAAGATGGTCGAAGGCTCGGTGCAGAAGTACCTGAAGGAAGTCTCGCTGGCCGACCAAGTCTTCGTGAAGGCTGCCGACGGCAAGCAGACCGTGGCCCAGATGCTCAAGGCCGCCAACACCAACGTCAAGGGCTTCACCCTGTACGTGGTCGGCGAAGGCATTGAAAAGAAGGTCGACGACTTCGCTGCCGAAGTGGCTGCCCAGGTGGCTGCCGCCAAGGCCGGCGCCTGATCCTTCCGGGCGACCGAACCGTTCCCTTCACCATCCATCATCATCCACCACTTCGGAGAAACACCATGACCCACGCCACACCGGCCCACAAGCGCATCCTGCTCAAGCTGTCCGGTGAGGCACTCATGGGGGATGACTCGTTCGGCATCAACCGTGCGACCATCGAGCGCATGGTTTCCGAAATTGCCGAGGTCACCAAGGTTGGTGTCCAGGTGGCGGTGGTGATCGGTGGGGGGAACATCTTCCGCGGCGTGGCTGGCGGCTCGGTCGGCATGGACCGTGCCACCGCCGACTACATGGGCATGCTGGCCACGGTCATGAATGCCCTGGCCCTGGCCGATGCCATGGACAAGCAGGGGCTGACAGCCCGCGTGATGTCGGCCATTGCCATCGAGCAGGTCGTGGAGCCCTATGTGCGCCCCAAGGCCCTGCAGTACCTCGAGGAGGGCAAGGTGGTGGTGTTCGCTGCCGGCACCGGCAACCCGTTCTTCACGACCGACACGGCCGCCGCGCTGCGTGGCGCTGAAATCGGCGCCGAGGTGGTGCTCAAGGCCACCAAGGTCGACGGTGTCTACACCGACGACCCGATGAAGAACCCCGACGCGACCCGCTACCACAAGCTGGCTTTCGACGAGGCCATCTCGCGCAACCTGGGCATCATGGACGCCACCGCCTTTGCGCTGTGCCGCGATCAGAAGCTGCCGATTCGGGTGTTCTCCATCGTCAAGCCCGGCGCGCTCAAGCGCGTGGTCATGGGCGAGGACGAGGGCACGCTGGTGTACGCTTGAGTGTTTTGATACCGCGTTACACAGCTCTTCAAGGAACAAGAACATGACGATTGCAGACATCAAGAAGACCACCGAGTCCAAGATGGGCCAGTCCATCGAAGCGCTCAAGAACAATCTTGCGCGCGTGCGCACCGGTCGTGCCAATCCATCGCTGCTGGACTCCATCCATGTGGAGTACTACGGCTCCATGGTGCCGCTGTCCCAGGTGGCCAACGTCACCCTGCTTGACGCGCGCACCATCAGCGTCCAGCCCTGGGAAAAGAGTATGTCGGCCAAGGTGGAGAAGGCCATCCGCGAAAGCGATCTGGGCCTGAACCCCGCCTCGCTGGGCGACCTGATCCGCGTGCCCATGCCTCCCATGAGCGAGGAGCGCCGCAAGGAAATGACCAAGCTGGCGCGCAATGAAGGCGAAGCTTCCAAGGTCGCCGTGCGCAACCTGCGCCGCGATGCCAACGAAGCCGTCAAGAAGCTGGTCAAGGACAAGGAAGCCTCGGAAGACGATCAAAAGCGTTGCGAAGCCGATGTCCAGAAGATGACCGACAAGCACATCGCCGAGATCGATACGCTGGTGGCGGCCAAGGAACAAGACATCATGGCGGTCTGAGGCTTCTTGCCTCATTTGCCTCAGGGTCCGTACCTTTGACCAAACAAGACTCCGGCGCGGTGCCGCGCCATATTGCCGTCATCATGGACGGCAATGGACGCTGGGCCAATCGCCGCTTTCTGCCGCGACTGGCCGGCCACAAGCAGGGCGTGGAATCACTGCGCCGCTGCGCCCGCGCCTGCGTCCAGCGCGGCGTGCAGGTCCTGACCGTCTTCGCTTTCTCTTCCGAGAACTGGAACCGTCCCGAAGAGGAGGTTTCCGGTCTCATGGGCCTGCTGGCCAACGCACTTGCCAAGGAAGTGCAGCAACTGAGCCGCGACGGCGTGCGCCTGCATTTCATCGGTGACCGCAGCGGCCTGGGCGAGAAAGTGTGCGCGGGCCTTGCGCAGGCCGAGACCGTCACTGCGCACAACAATCGCCTGGTTCTCAACGTCTGCTTCAACTACGGCGGACGCTGGGACATTGCACAGGCAGCTGCCCGGCTGGCAGAGAAGGGCGAGCCCATCACCCCGCAGAGCCTGGACCGCGCGCTCGCGCTGGCCCATGTGCCCGACCCGGATCTGCTGATCCGTACCGGCGGGGAAATGCGCATCAGCAACTTCCTGCTGTGGCAGGCTGCGTATTCCGAGCTTTTCTTCAGTGACAGCTTGTGGCCTGATTTCGATGAGGCCTGCCTGGACGAGGCCATCGCGGCTTTCGCTTCACGCGAGCGGCGCTTCGGCCAGACTTCCGCGCAAGTACAACAATCACAACCGACGTCGTCCCATCCGCAGACGTCCTGAACAAGGGGGAGCCATGCTCAAGCAGCGAGTCATCACCGCCCTGATCCTGCTGGCCATCCTGTTGCCTGCGCTGTTCTATCCCACGGGTATTCCGTTCGCCGTGGTGGTGCTCGTGCTCATGGCGGCAGGTGCCTGGGAATGGGGGCGTCTCAACGGCTTTGGCACCGCGGGCGCCATCGGCATAGGCGCCATCTGCACGGCGATGTGCCTGGGCGCCTGGGCTGCCGGCTGGCTGGAGCGTCCCCTGTCTGCGCTTTGGATTGTTGCCGGTGCTGCCTGGGTGCTGGGTGGCGGGGCGCTGCTGCGTGCCGGCGTGGCTGGCTGGCCGCGCATTGCTGCGCCTGTGCGCCTGGTCGGCGGAGTGCTGGCCTTGTGGCTGGCCTGGGTCGCCGTGGTGCAGGCGCGCATGATGGGCATCAACTTCCTGCTGTCGGTGCTGGTGCTGGTCTGGGTGGCCGACGTGTTCGCGTATTTCGCAGGACGGACCCTGGGCCTGAAATTCACCAAATCCAAGCTGGCTCCCACGATCAGCCCCGGCAAGAGCTGGGAAGGCGTATGGGGCGGCATGGCAGGCGTTGTGGTGCTGGCCTTGGTCTGGGTCTGGGCTGACCGCCACTACGCGGTGGCCGTGCCCAGTTTCTATTCATTGCTGCTGGCGCGCGGGGCTTGGTTCCTGCTGCTGGCGGTTGTTTTCATGGCCGCGATGAGCGTGGTCGGCGACCTGGTCGAATCCCTGGTCAAGCGCAGCGTCGGCGTCAAGGACAGCAGTGGCCTGCTGCCCGGTCATGGCGGCGTCCTCGACCGAGTCGATGCCCTGCTGCCGACCCTGCCGCTGGCCCTGATGCTTTCCTCTTTCGCGCATTCATGAAGCAGAAAATCACCGTCCTGGGCTCCACAGGCTCCATCGGTACCAATACGCTGGATGTGGTGGCGCGCCACCGCGATCACTACGAAGTCTTTGCGCTCAGCGCGGCCACGCAGGTGGACCTGATGCTGCGCCAGTGTGCCGAATTCAAGCCCCGCTACGCCGTCATGGCCAGCGCGCCGCATGCAAGGCTGCTGGCTGAGCAGCTGCGCAGCAATGGATTGGCCACCGAAGTGCTGCAGTCGCCTGACGCGCTGGAGCAGATCGCCTCGCATCCTGAAGCCGATGCCGTCATGGCGGCCATCGTCGGTGCGGCGGGCCTGGCGCCTTGCCTGGCCGCCGCACGCGCCGGCAAGCGCCTGCTGCTGGCCAACAAGGAGGCGCTGGTGGTTGGCGGTGCACTGTTCATGGACACCGTCAAGCGCCACGGCGCAACACTGCTGCCCATAGACAGTGAGCACTCGGCCATCTTCCAGTGCCTGCCCGAAGACCGCACCAGCTGGCCCGATCGCGTGGACAGTCTGCTGCTCACAGCCTCGGGCGGGCCTTTTCGCCTGCGCGATCCGTCCACCCTGTCCGAGATCACGCCGGAGCAGGCCTGCGCGCACCCGAATTTCTCCATGGGGCGCAAGATCTCCGTGGACTCGGCCACCATGATGAACAAGGCGCTGGAGGTGATCGAGGCCCGCTGGCTGTTCGACATGGGGCCTGACAAGATCAAGGTCGTCATCCATCCGCAGCAGATCGTGCACTCCATGGTGCAGTTCAAGGATGCTTCGGTGCTCGCGCAACTGGGTACGCCCGACATGCGCGTGCCCATCGCCTGCGGCCTGGCCTGGCCCCGCCGCATCGCCAGCGGTGCGGCGCCCCTGGATTTCGCCAAGCTGTCTGCCCTGACCTTCGAGGAGGCGGATGCCGTGCGCTTTCCGGGCCTGCACCTTTCCTGGCAGGCGCTGCACGCCAGCGAGGGAACCACGGCGGTTCTCAACGCTTCCAACGAAGTCGCCGTTGCCGCCTTCCTGGAGCGGCGCCTGGCATTTGACCGTATCCACGCTGTGAATTTGCGCACGCTCGAGACCTTGCTGCCGCCTACACTGGGCAGTCTGGAAGACCTGCTGGCCCTGGACGCGCAGGCGCGCGAAATCGCGCAGACCGTGGCGCGGCAGTGGCAGCTGTGATGCCGGCTTCGCAGGTCAGGAGGGTTTTCTTGATGGGCCTGCGGCGGAATCCAGAGGCGCATTGGATTCAAAGGAGTATCAATTGTTGCTGACCGTTGTCGCATTCGTGGTCGCACTGGGCTTGCTGATTGCCGTGCATGAGTGGGGCCACTACCGCGTCGCCGTGGCTTGCGGCGTGAAGGTGCTTCGCTTTTCCGTCGGATTCGGCCGCCCCATCCTGCGATGGAAGCGCAAGGGTTCGGACACGGAATTTGTCATCGGTGCACTGCCCCTTGGCGGCTATGTGCGCATGCTCGATGAGCGTGAGGGCGAGGTGCCTGCCGACCAACGCCATCTGGCATTCAACACCCAGCCGCTGCGTGCGCGTGCAGCCATCGTGGCCGCAGGCCCCGTGGCCAATCTCGTGCTGGCCATTGCGCTGCTGGCCATCGTCAATTGGGTCGGCATGCAGGAGCCCGTTGCACGGCTGGCAACACCGCCAGCAGGCACGGTGCTGCAAATGGCGGGTGTTCAAGGCGGCGATCGCGTTTTGCGCATGGCTTTGGGTGACCAGGAATGGGAAGAGGTCCGCTCCATCAATGATCTGCGCTGGACGCTGACCCGTGCAGCGCTCGATGACGAGTCCGTGCGCATGGAGGTGCTCCAGGCCCGCCGCACCGCCCCGTCCGAACTGCGCCTCGCGCTGGCTGGTCAGGTTCAGGGCGAGCCCGATGCCGCCTTCTTCGAGCGCCTGGGCTTGCTTGGTCCCTGGACGCAGCCCGTGCTGGACAAGGTGATTGCCGGTGGTGCCGCCGAGAAGGCGGGCCTGCGCCCGGGCGATCTGGTTTTGCGCGTGGGTGGCACCTCGGTGGACGATGGCACGCAGCTGCGCAATCTCATCCGCAAGATGGGCGCATCGGGCCAGGTCCAGCAGCAGATCTGGCTGGTGGAGCGCGAGGGGCGGCAGTTGCAGATCCCGGTGCTGCCCGACCTGGGCCGATCGGAAGACGGCAAGGAAAGCATCGCCCGCATCGGCGCCTACATCGGCAGCGCCCCGGAAATGGCGCTGGTGCAGCGCGGTCCGCTGGAGGGCCTGTGGGCCGGCGTGCAGCGCACCTGGGAGCTGTCGTCGCTGACACTGCGCATGATGGGCCGCATGGTGATCGGCGAGGCCTCGCTCAAGAACATCAGCGGGCCCCTGACCATTGCCGACTACGCGGGGCGTTCGGCCAGCATGGGCCTGGTCCAATATCTCTCGTTCCTGGCGCTGATCAGCATCAGCCTGGGGGTTCTCAACTTGCTCCCCCTGCCGGTGCTCGATGGTGGGCACCTGATGTATTATCTTTGGGAGGGCGTGACTGGCCGAAGCGTGTCGGAAGTCTGGGCCGGACGCTTGCAGCGTGCAGGCGTGGCGGTTTTGATGATGATGATGTCCGTCGCCTTTTTCAACGATATCAACCGGCTTTGGGGCTAACTTTTCAGCCGTTTTCGGCAAGCCGCAGCGGCGGCAAATCCATTCATGACTAAACGTATCAATCGCCTGGGCGTGCGCGCTGCATCGACCCTGGCTGCCATGGTTTTGGCTGCCAATGCAGCCTGGGCACTGGAGCCCTTCCGCGTACAGGACATCCGCATCGAAGGTCTTCAGCGCGTGGAGCCGGGCACGGTCTTCGCTTCCATCCCCCTGCGCGTGGGAGACCAGTATGACGACGACAAGGGCGCAGCCGCCATCCGCTCGCTGTTCGCACTGGGCCTGTTCAAGGACATCCGCCTGGAAGCCAACGGCAACGTGCTCGTCGTCGTGGTCGAAGAACGCCCGACCATCGCCGAAGTGAACTTCGCCGGCACCAAGGAATTCGACAAGGAAACCCTGCAAAAGGCCATGCGCGATGTGGGCCTGGCCGAGGGGCGTCCGTTCGACAAGGCACTTGCCGACCGCGCGGAGCAGGAGCTCAAGCGCCAGTACATCAACCGCAGCCTGTATGGCGCCGAAGTCGTCACGACGGTCACGCCCATCGAGCGCAACCGCGTCAACCTGACCTTCACGGTGACCGAAGGTGATCCCGCCCGTATCAACGAGATCCATATCGTCGGTAACAAGGCCTTCAGCGAATCCACGCTCAAGGACCTTTTTGACCAGGACACCGGCAACTGGATGAGCTGGTACACCAAGTCGGACCGCTATGCGCGCAACAAGCTCAACGCCGACCTGGAAACGCTGCGCTCCTACTACCTGCAGCGTGGCTACCTGGAATTCCGCGTGGACTCCACCCAGGTGGCGATCTCGCCCGACAAGCAGACCATCTCGCTGACCCTGAACATCCATGAAGGCGAGCGTTTCGTGGTCTCCGGCGTCAAGCTGGAAGGCAACTACCTGGACCGCGACGACGAATTCAAGTCCCTGGTCAAGATCAAGCCCGGCGAGCCCTACAACGCCGATCAGGTCACGGCAACGACCAAGGCCTTCACCGAGCACTTCGGCAACTTCGGCTTTGCCTTCGCGCGCGTCGAGGCCGTGCCGGACATCGACCGTGCGACCAACCGGGTGGCCCTGGTGCTGCACGCCGAGCCTTCTCGCCGCGCCTATGTGCGACGCATCAATCTCAGCGGCAACAACCGCACGCGCGACGAAGTGATCCGCCGCGAATTCCGCCAGTACGAGGCTTCCTGGTACGACGGCGACAAGATTCGCCTGTCGCGCGACCGGGTGGACCGTCTGGGCTTCTTCACAGAAGTCAACGTCGAAACCCAGGAAGTGCCGGGTTCGCCTGATCAGGTGGATCTGGTCATCTCGGTGGCTGAAAAGCCCACCGGCTCGCTGCAGCTGGGCGCTGGTTTTTCCAGCGCTGAAAAGGTTTCGCTGTCCTTCGGCATCAAGCAGGAAAACGTGTTCGGCTCAGGCAACTACCTGGGCGTGGACGTGAACACCAGCAAGTATCGCCGCACCATGGTGCTGTCCACCACGGACCCGTACTTCACGGACACCGGCATCTCGCGCACCTACGACCTGTACTACCGCACTGACCGTCCCTACTACGACGATGCGGCCTACAAGATCGTCACCTCGGGCGGCAGCGTCCGCTTTGGCGTTCCCTTCAGCGAGATCGACACCGTTTACTTCGGCGGCGGCGTGGAGCGCTCCGAAATCAAGCCCGGCACCTACCTGCCCCAGGCGTACAAGGACTATGCCGACAAGTACGGCTACTCCAACACCGGCATACCACTGACCCTGGGCTGGTCACGCGACAGCCGTGACAGCGCGCTGGCGCCCAACTCCGGTCTCTACCAGCGCCTGAACACCGAGTGGTCGGTGGGTGGCGAGGCCCGCTATGTGCGAGCCAACTACCAGATCCAGCAGTACATCCCTCTGAGCAAGAAGTACACGCTGGCACTGAACGGTGAACTGGGCTACGGCAAGGGCCTCAATGGCCGTCCGTTCCCGCTGTTCAAGAACTTCTTCTCGGGTGGCCTGGGCTCGGTGCGTGGCTTCGAGCAGGGCTCGCTGGGTCCGCGCGACACCAAGGAAAACCTGGCGCTTGGCGGCTCCAAGAAGGTGACATTGAACGCCGAGTTCATGGTTCCGTTCCCTGGTGCCGGCAATGACAGGACTTTGCGTCTTTTTACATTCCTCGATGTGGGCAATGTCTACGGAGCCAACGAGAACTTCGATCTCGGAGAGCTGCGGGCATCCACGGGCCTGGGCATCAGCTGGATTTCCCCGCTGGGTCCCCTGCGCCTGGCCTTTGCTCAACCCATCCGCAAGCAGACCGGGGATAAAATCCAGCGACTGCAATTCCAAATCGGAACCTCTTTCTAATGAAATCTCTATCTAGCCATTTTTCCCTGGCTGTGCTGCTTGGCGCCATGGCCGTTTCCGCACACGCCCAGGAGTTCAAGGCCGGCTTTGTGAATACGGATCGCATCTTCCGTGAAGCATCGACTGCCAAGGCTGCGCAGTCCAAGCTGGAGCAGGAATTCTCCAAGCGTGAGAAGGAGCTGATTGACCAGGGCAACTCGCTCAAGAGCGCTTCGGAGAAGTTCGAGCGTGAAGCTCCCACCATGGCCGAAAGCCAGCGCGTCTCGCGCCAGCGCCAGCTGGTGGATCAGGACCGCGAGTTCCAGCGCAAGCGCCGTGAGTTCCAGGAAGACCTGAACTCCCGCAAGAACGAAGAACTGGCCCAGGTGCTGGAACGCGCCAACAAGGTGGTCAAGCAAGTGGCCGAATCCGAGAAGTACGACGTCATCCTTCAGGAAGCCGTCTACATCAACCCCAAGTACGACATCACTGACAAGGTGATCAAGGCGCTGAACGGCGGCGGCAAGTAAGCCAGCTGTCCAGGGCTGCATGCCGTGAGCGTATTGTTGGGCCAGATCCTCGATGCACTCGGTGGCGAGTTGGTCGGTGGCGAAAGGGAGATGTCCATCTCCCGCATCGCACCGCTGGACTCTGCCGGGGCCGGGGATCTCAGTTTTCTGAGCAACCCCCGCTACCGCCAGCAACTGGCCGCCTCCGAGGCGGCCTGCGTTATTGTGGCGCCCGCCATGCGCGAGCTGGCGCAGCAGCGGGGTGCCTGCATCGTGGTCCCTGATCCGTATGCGTATTTCGCCAGGGCTACGCAGTGGTGGAAGCGAAACTGCAGGCCCGTGGCGCCGGCCGGTATCCATCCGAGCGCCGTGGTGCACGAGAGCGCCATCGTTGATGCATCGGCCACCATTGGCCCGCTGTGCGTGGTCGAGGAGGGCGCCACGATCGGTGCCCACACCGTGCTCAAGTCGCGCGTCACCATTGGCGAGAACTGCCATGTGGGCGCGCGCTGTCTGCTGCATTCCGGCGTAGTGCTGGGGGCGGACGGCTTTGGGTTCGCGCCCGAGAACGGCGCATGGGTGAAGATCGAGCAGCTCGGCGGCGTGCGGATCGGCGACGATGTGGAAATCGGCGCCAATACCTGCATAGACCGGGGTGCGCTGGACGACACGGTGATCGAGGATGGGGTCAAGCTCGACAACCTGATCCAGATCGGTCACAACGTGCACGTCGGCAGGCATACGGCCATGGCCGGCTGCGTGGGGGTGGCCGGCAGCGCGCGCATTGGCGCGCATTGCACCGTGGGAGGCGGGGCCATCGTGCTGGGCCATCTGCAGCTGGCTGACCGGGTGCATATTTCGGCAGCGACGGTAGTGACCCGTTCGCTGACACAATCAGGTGTTTACACGGGCATGTTTCCCGTGGATGAAAACGCCAAATGGGAAAAAAATGCTGCGACGCTGAAGCAGCTGCACTCCATGCGCGATCGCATCAAGGCCCTGGAGCGGCAACTGCAGCAATCGGCGGATCAAGGCCATAACGGAACGCAATGATGGATATTCACGCAATTCTCAAGCAACTGCCCCACCGCTACCCCTTCCTGCTGGTGGACAAGGTCACGGAGCTTGAGCGCAATACACGCATCAAGGCGATCAAGAACGTCACGTTCAACGAGCCCTATTTCATGGGCCATTTCCCGGGCCGCCCTGTCATGCCTGGCGTGCTCATCCTGGAGGCGCTGGCGCAGGCGGCCGGCCTTCTGGCCTTCGATGCGATGGGCCAGGTTCCGGATGAGAACAACATCTACTACTTCGTGGGCATCGACGGGGCGCGCTTCAAGCGTCCCGTGGAGCCGGGCGACCAGCTGGTGCTGGAGATCACCATCGACCGTGTGCGCGGCGGCATCTGGAAGTTCAAGGGCGTGGCCCGCGTCGAGGACGAAGTGGCCTGCGAAGCCGAGCTGATGTGCACCATGCGCAACGTGGGCTGACGGGCGCATGGCTGGCATTGAACGCATCCATCCCACGGCACTGATAGATTCCGCTGCGCAGCTGGATTCGTCGGTGTCGGTCGGCGCCTATGCCGTCATCGGACCGCATGTGGAAATCGGCGCCGGCACCACCATCGGCGCGCATTGCGTTGTCGAAGGCCATACCCGCATTGGCTGCGACAACCGGATTTTCCAGTTCGCGTCCCTGGGCGCGCAGCCCCAGGACAAGAAGTACGCAGGCGAGCCTACCCGGCTGGTTATCGGCGATCGCAATACGGTGCGGGAGTTTTGCACCTTCAACACCGGTACCGTGCAGGACCAGGGCGTCACGGCCATCGGCGACGACAACTGGATCATGGCCTATGTGCATGTGGCCCATGACTGCGTTGTCGGCAGCCACACCATCCTGGCCAACAACGCTACCCTGGCCGGCCACGTGCACGTGGGCGACCATGTCATCCTGGGGGGCCTGACGGGCGTGCACCAGTTCACCAAGGTGGGTGCCCATGCCATGGCCGGCTTTGCCAGCCATATCTCGCAGGATGTACCGCCCTTCATGATGGTGGATGGCAATCCGCTGGCCGTGCGCGGCTTCAATATCGAAGGATTGCGCCGTCGCGGCTTCGGGCCGCAGCGCATTCAGGCCGTCAAGCAGATGCACCGTCTGCTGTACCGCCAGGGACTGACCCTTGAAGCTGCGCGAGAAGCCATTGCTTCGCTGGAGGGTGAACTGCCCGAGGCCGCGGCCGATGTATCGCTGATGCTGGATTTCCTGGCGGCTTCGACCCGGGGCATTGCGCGCTGATCTGGCGCGCGAAAGGACGGCATGACAGAGAACGCGGCGCCATCGGCGCGCCTGAGTCCATCGATTGCCATGGTCGCCGGAGAAACCTCTGGCGACCTGCTGGCGTCCTTGCTCCTGGGGGGGCTGCAGTCCCGCTGGCCAGAGGCCTCGGCCTTTGGCATCGGCGGGCTGCAGATGCAGCAGCGCGGCTTTGAAGCCTGGTGGTCCAGCGAGCGCTTGGCCGTGCATGGATACAGCTGGGAAGTGTTTCGCCGGCTGGCCGAGATTCTGAATATCCGACGCCAGCTGCGTCAGCGACTGCTCCAGCAGCGGCCGGCCGTCTTTGTCGGCATCGACGCGCCGGACTTCAACCTGGGGCTGGAAACCGATCTGCGTGCTGCGGGCATCAAGACCGTGCATTTCGTCTGTCCTTCGATCTGGGCCTGGCGTGCCGATCGCGTCGACAAGATCCGCCGCGCGGCCGATCATGTCCTGTGCATCTTCCCCTTTGAGCCCGAGTTGCTGGCCCGCCATGGCATAGACGCGACCTACGTGGGCCATCCCCTGGCCAGCGTGATTCCGCTGCAGCCCGACCGCGCAGCTGCGCGCCGCCGGTTAGGGCTGCCCGAAGATGGTCTGGTGCTGGCCGTGCTGCCCGGCAGTCGGCGCTCTGAAATACGTTACCTGGCTGCCCGCTTCTTTCAGGCGGCAGCTTTGGTTCGGAAGGCGCTGCCAGCTATTAAAATAGTAGTGCCTGCTGTGCCTTCGCAATTCGACGAGCTGCAGCGCATTGCCGCGCAAGCCGGCATGGCTTCGTCGCTGCACATCGTGCGCGGCCAGTCCCATGACGCATTGGCAGCCTGTGACGTGACGCTGATAGCCAGCGGCACGGCCACGCTGGAAGCCGCCTTGTACAAGCGGCCCATGGTGATCGGCTACAACATGCACCCGTGGAGCTGGCGTCTGATGCGTGGCAAGCAGCTGCAGCCCTGGGTGGGCCTGCCCAACATCCTGTGCGGCGATTTCGTCGTGCCCGAGCTGATCCAGGATGCGGCAACGCCCCAGGCGCTGAGCGCGGCCGTGCTGCAATGGCTGCAGGCCTGCGAGCATTCCCCTTCAACCGTCGAAGCGCTGGTACAGCGCTTCACAGCGCTGCACCATGAATTGCGGCGCGATACTGCCGAACTGGCCGCCCATGCGATCGAGAAAATCATTGCCCCCACTGCCGCCTGAACAGGCGTGCCTGCCCTGGCATCCGCCGGGGTTGGTTGCGGGCGTGGACGAAGCGGGCCGCGGCCCGTTGGCCGGCCCCGTGGTGGCCGCCGCTGTCATTCTTGACGATCTCCATCCCATCGATGGCCTGAACGATTCCAAGAAGCTCACGGCTGCGCGCCGCGAGGCACTCTATGACGAGATCCGTGCCAAGGCGCTGTGCTGCAGCATTGCCGAGGCCTCGGTCGAAGAGATCGATCGCCTGAACATCCTGCAGGCCACGCTGCTGGCCATGCGCCGCGCGGTGCTGGGCCTGCGATTGAAGCCGGTACTGGTTCTGGTGGATGGCAACCAGTTGCCCGTGCTGGATGTGCAGGCTGAGGCCATCGTCAAGGGCGATGCCCTGGTGCAGTCCATCTCGGCGGCCTCCATTCTTGCCAAGGTCACGCGGGATCGGTGGTGCCAGCGCCTGCATGAGCAATACCCGGAATACGGCTTCGACGGCCACAAGGGCTATGGCACGGCGGCCCATCTTGCCGCGCTGCGCCTGCATGGCGCCTGCCAGGAGCACCGACGAACCTTCGCGCCCGTGGCCCATGTCGTGAGCATTGCCCGCAGGGCCGAGCCGCTGGCAGCCGCCCGCGTGGCCGCTGCGGCGCAGGGCGCGCAGGCCTTGCTGCTGTCGGCCTGAGCGCCTTCGCTTTCTGCGCCCGTGGCGCTGTTCTTCGCTGTTCTCTTTGCCCGGAAGCCTTGCCATGAGCCGACAACCTGCCGCTACATCGATCCAGTCCCGTGACAACGCCCTGGTCAAGGATTTGCGAAGGCTTGCCCAGGACAGCGGGGCCTACCGCAAACAAGGACGTGTCTGGCTGGAGGGGGACCATCTGTGCCGTGCTGCCCTGGCGCGCGGCATGCAGCCCGCCGTGGCCGTGGTGGCCGAGTCCTTCTGGCCTCAGGTGCCGCTGGAGTGGGTGCAGGGCGCAGGCAAGTGCGTGGTGCTGTCCGATGCCGTGTTTGCCGAGGTCAGCGGACTGGAGTCTCCGGCGCGCATCGGCTTTCTGATGGACTGGCATGCGTCGGCGGCCGTGCGTGCCGGCGTGGCCACCGTGGTGCTCGACCGTGTGCAGGACGCAGGCAACGTGGGCTCCATTCTTCGCAGTGCGGCCGCTTTCGGCTTCGGCCAGATCGTGGCCTTGAAGGGCACGGCTGCGCTGTGGAGCCAGAAGGTGCTGCGCGCCGGAATGGGCGCGCATTTCGGGCTGCACCTGGTGGAGTCGGCGTCACCCGAGGACCTGAATGCGCTTGGCTTGCCCCTGATCGTGACCAGCTCCCATCAAGGTGAACTGATCCAGAGCGCCGCTCTGCCCTGGCCGTGCGCCTGGGCCATGGGCCATGAAGGGCAGGGCGTTGGCGAGGCGCTGATGCAGCAGGCGGCGCAGCATGTGCGCATCGGCCAGCCGGGTGGTGAAGAGTCTCTGAACGTGGCTGCGGCAGCGGCGATATGCCTGCACGCAAGCAGCGTGAGTGCCGGCTCACGTCAAGGGTAATCCCGCCTCCTGTCAGGAGGCTGAAGCGCGACCAGCCTATAATGGGCGGCTTTCAAGCATTCCACAATACGCCTAGCGACGCTTCCTCGCCACCCCCTGCAGACAAGCTGTAAACCGCACGGACCCGTCCGTGCGGCACGCTGGGCGTAACCGTAATTAGAACCGGAGAACCCAGTGCTTTTGTCTCTCAAGGGAGCATTCCCATCCGCCATCCTGGCGCTCGCAGACGGCACGGTCTTTGTTGGCAACTCGATCGGTGCGCAAGGCACCACGGTTGGTGAAGTCGTTTTCAACACGGCGATCACCGGCTACCAGGAAATCCTCACCGACCCCAGCTACTGCCAGCAGATCGTGACGCTCACGTATCCGCACATAGGCAACTACGGCGTCAACGCAGAGGATGTCGAGGCTGGCAAGGTCCATGCGGCGGGCCTGATCATCAAGAACCTTCCGCTGCTGGCCAGCAACTTCCGCAAGTCCGAGACCCTGCCCGACTACCTGACGCGCAGCGGCACGGTGGCGATTGCCAACATCGACACGCGCAAGCTCACACGGCTGCTGCGCGACAAGGGCGCACAAAACGGCGCCATCGTCGGTTTGGCCGCTGGCGAAGAAGTGACCCAGGCGCGCATCGACGAGGCACTGGCTGCGGCCAAGGCGGCCCCCAGCATGAAGGGCCTAGATCTGGCCCAGGTGGTGAGCGCCGCCCAGCAGTACGAATGGACGGAAACCGAGTGGAAGCTGGGCGAAGGCTACGGCCAGCAGCAGGCCCCGCGTTTCCATGTGGTGGCCTATGACTTCGGCGTGAAGTTCAACATCCTGCGCATGCTGGCCGAGCGCGGCTGCAAGCTGACCGTGGTGCCGGCCAAGACGCCCGCCAAGGATGTGCTGGCACTCAACCCCGACGGCGTTTTCCTGTCCAACGGCCCTGGCGACCCAGAGCCCTGCGACTACGCCATTGCCGCGACCAAGGAACTGGTGGAGTCCGGCAAGCCCGTCTTCGGCATCTGCCTGGGTCACCAGATCATGGCCCTGGCCGCTGGCGCCAAGACCTTCAAGATGGCCAACAGCCACCACGGCGCCAACCACCCCGTCAAGGACCTGGACAACGGCCGCGTGAGCATCACCAGCCAGAACCACGGGTTTGCGGTGGAGATGGAGTCCCTGCCCGACACGCTGCGCGCCACGCACATCAGCCTGTTCGACGGCACGCTGCAAGGCCTTGAGCACAAGGACAAGCCTGCGTTCTGCTTCCAGGGCCACCCCGAGGCTTCGCCCGGCCCGCACGATATCGCCTACCTGTTTGACCGCTTCACGGCGCTGATGGAGAAACACAAAAATGCCTAAGCGCACCGACCTCAAAAGCATTCTGATCATTGGCGCCGGTCCCATCGTCATCGGCCAGGCCTGCGAGTTTGACTACTCCGGCGTGCAGGCCTGCAAGGCGTTGCGCGAAGAGGGCTACAAGGTCATCCTGATCAACAGCAACCCTGCCACGATCATGACCGACCCGGCCACGGCCGACGTCACCTACATCGAGCCCATCACCTGGCAGACGGTCGAGAAGATCATCGCCAAGGAGCGTCCCGACGCCATCCTGCCGACCATGGGCGGCCAGACCGCGCTGAACTGCGCGCTGGACCTGTGGCGCAACGGCGTGCTGCACAAGTACAAGGTCGAGCTGATCGGCGCCACGCCCGAGGCCATCGACAAGGCCGAGGACCGCCTCAAGTTCAAGGATGCGATGACGCGCATCGGCCTGGGTTCGGCACGCTCGGGCATCGCCCATTCGATGGACGAAGCCTGGGCCGTGCAAAAGGAGATGGGCTTTCCCACCGTCATCCGCCCCAGCTTCACGCTGGGCGGCACGGGCGGCGGCATTGCCTACAACCCCGAAGAGTTCGAGACCATCTGCAAGCGCGGCCTGGAAGCGTCGCCGACCAATGAGCTGCTGATCGAGGAATCGCTGCTCGGCTGGAAGGAGTACGAGATGGAAGTCGTCCGCGACAAGGCGGACAACTGCATCATCATCTGCTCCATCGAGAACCTGGACCCCATGGGCGTGCACACCGGCGACTCGATCACCGTGGCGCCCGCGCAGACGCTGACCGACAAGGAATACCAGATCATGCGCAACGCCTCGCTGGCGGTGCTGCGCGAGATCGGTGTGGACACGGGTGGCTCCAACGTGCAGTTCTCGGTGAATCCGAAGGACGGCCGCATGATCGTCATCGAGATGAACCCGCGCGTGTCGCGCTCCTCGGCGCTGGCCTCCAAGGCCACGGGCTTCCCCATCGCCAAGGTCGCTGCCAAGCTGGCCGTGGGCTACACGCTGGACGAACTCAAGAACGACATCACGGGCGGCAAGACGCCTGCGTCGTTCGAGCCCTCGATCGACTACGTGGTCACCAAGATCCCGCGTTTCGCATTCGAGAAGTTCCCGGCTGCCGACAACCGCCTGACCACGCAGATGAAGTCCGTGGGCGAGGTCATGGCCATTGGCCGCACCTTCCAGGAGTCTTTCCAGAAGGCGCTGCGCGGCCTGGAAGTCGGCGTGGACGGCATGAACGAAAAGACCCAGGACCGCGAGATCCTCGAAAAGGAACTCGGCGAACCAGGTCCGGACCGCATCTGGTATGTGGGTGACGCCTTTGCTGCCGGCTGGACGCTGGATGAAGTGCACAACATCACCAAGATCGACAAGTGGTTCCTCGTGCAGATCGAAGAGATCGTCAAGATCGAACTCGAACTGGACAAGGTCTACGAGGAAAAGGGCGATGCCGCGCTGGCTGCACTGGACGCCACCACGCTGCGCACGCTCAAGCAAAAGGGCTTCTCCGACCGCCGCCTTGCCAAGCTGCTGCACAGCACCGACAAGGCCGTGCGCGAGGCGCGAAAGGCACTGGGCGTGCGCCCCGTGTTCAAGCGCGTGGACACCTGCGCTGCCGAGTTCGCCACCGACACGGCCTACATGTACTCCACCTATGACGAGGAGTGCGAAGCCGAGCCGACGGACAAGAAAAAGATCATGGTGCTGGGCGGTGGCCCGAACCGCATCGGCCAGGGCATCGAGTTCGACTACTGCTGCGTGCATGCCGCGCTCGCCATGCGTGAGGACGGCTATGAAACCATCATGGTCAACTGCAACCCCGAAACCGTGTCCACCGACTACGACACCTCGGACCGCCTGTATTTCGAGCCGCTGACGCTGGAAGACGTGCTCGAAGTCGTGGCTGTCGAGAAGCCGGTCGGCGTCATCGTGCAGTACGGCGGCCAGACGCCCTTGAAGCTCGCCCTGGGCCTGGAAAAGGAAGGCGTGCCCATCATCGGCACCACGCCCGACATGATCGACGCGGCCGAAGACCGCGAGCGCTTCCAGAAGCTGCTGCATGAGCTGGGCCTGCGCCAGCCGCCCAATGCCACGGCCCGCACCGAGCCCGAAGCGCTGGAAAAGGCGGCCGGCCTGGGCTACCCCCTGGTCGTGCGTCCCAGCTATGTGCTGGGTGGCCGTGCCATGGAAATCGTGCATGAGCAGCGCGACCTGGAGCGCTACATGCGCGAAGCCGTCAAGGTCAGCAATGACTCGCCCGTGCTGCTGGACCACTTCCTGTCCAACGCCATCGAGTGCGATGTGGACTGCGTGCGTGACCGCGAAGGCGCCGTCTTCATCGGCGGCGTGATGGAGCACATCGAGCAGGCCGGCGTGCATTCGGGCGATTCCGCCTGCTCGCTGCCGCCTTACTACCTCAAGCCCGAGACCGTGGCCGAGATCAAGCGCCAGACGGCTGCCATGGCCAACGCGCTGAGCGTGGTCGGCCTGATGAACGTGCAGTTCGCCATCAAGGAAACGGCCGATGGCGACGTGATCTACGTGCTGGAAGTCAATCCGCGTGCCTCGCGCACCGTGCCCTTCGTCTCCAAGGCCACGGGCATCCAGCTGGCCAAGGTGGCTGCGCGCTGCATGGCCGGCGACACGCTGGCCCAGCAAGGCATCACCAAGGAAGTCACGCCGCCGTACTTCAGCGTCAAGGAAGCCGTCTTCCCGTTCGTGAAGTTCCCGGGCGTGGACACCATCCTCGGCCCCGAGATGAAGTCCACCGGCGAAGTCATGGGCGTGGGCAAGACCTTTGGCGAAGCCTTCGTCAAGAGCCAGCTGGGCGCCGGCGTGGCACTGCCCACCCAGGGCAAGGTCTTCCTGACCGTGAAGAACGCCGACAAGCCGCGCGCCGTGGCCGTGGCCAAGGAACTGGCTGCCATGGGCTTCGTGCTGTGCGCCACGCGCGGCACGGCGGCGGCCATCTCCGAGGCAGGTATCGAGGTGCAGCTCGTCAACAAGGTGACCGAGGGCCGCCCCCACATCGTGGACATGATCAAGAACGGCGAGATCGCCATGGTCATCAACACGGTGGAAGAGCGCCGCAACGCCATCGCCGACTCGCGCGCCATCCGTACCAGCGCCCTGCTGGCGCGCGTGACCACCTTCACCACCATCTTCGGTGCCGAAGCCGCCGTCGAAGGCATGAAGTCCATGGGCAACATGGATGTGCACTCCGTCCAGGAGCTGCACGCCCAGCTGCAAACGGCCTGATCCTTCCGCGCTGCCGTCCCTCGTTTCTGACGAGGTGCAGCCGGCGGCACTGTCCGACAGTGCCGCCGGGTTTTCCCACCGAAGCTGGTGGTCAAACGCGGCATAATGGACCACATGACTTGATGAAACCGCCGCGCGGCAACGTGCGGCGGTTTGCTTTTGGGGCGCAGGCCCTGCCGCCATACTGCCGGCCCGCCTGTGCCAAAGAAGCCGCGCAACGCGCGGCGTTTGCTGCACATGGAGACTTTTCAATGGCCACCATTCCCATCACCAAGCGCGGAGCCGAGAAACTCAAGGACGAGCTGCACCGTCTGAAGACCGTGGAGCGTCCTTCCATCATCCAGGCCATCGCCGAGGCCCGTGCCCAGGGCGACCTGAGCGAAAACGCCGAGTACGAGGCCGCCAAGGACCGCCAAGGCTTCATCGAGGGCCGCATTGCCGAGGTAGAGAGCAAGCTGTCCGCAGCCCAGATCATTGATCCCTCCGCCGTGGATGCTGGCGGCCGCGTGGTCTTCGGTGCAACGGTTGAACTCGAAGACGAAGACAGCGGCGACACGGTCAAGTACCAGATCGTCGGCGAGGACGAGGCCGATCTCAAGCTGGGCCTGATCAATGTCTCCAGCCCCATTGCACGCGCGCTGATCGGCAAGGAAGAAGGCGATACCGCTGTCGTGCAGGCACCGGGCGGCGAGCGCCGCTATGAAGTGGTGTCGGTGCGCTACCTCTGATGCGTCGGTGCCTGTGCCTCGATCGTTGAGGAAGGCCTAAGCCCATGAGCAACCTGTACGAGCGCGTTCCCCTGCTGGCTGCTGCCCTGTGGTGGGGCAGCCTGTCGGCCATCGGCTTCATGGCCGTGCCCATGCTGTTCGCCCACTTGCCCACGCCGGCTGTCGCGGGCTTCATGGCTGCCAAGCTGTTTGCCGCGCAGACCTGGGTGTCCATCGCCTGCGCGGCCGTGCTGCTGGTCCTGTCCCGGCGCAGCAAGGAGTCGGTCCTGCAGCCCTGGGCCAAGGCCTGCCTGGGCTTTGTGATCGCAGGCATGCTGCTGGCATTTGTCGTCCAGTACGGCGTGTCGCCGCGCATCGTTGCACGCGACAACCTCAAGCTGTGGCACAGCGTGGGCACGGTGATGTATGCGCTGCAGTGGCTGTGTGCGCTTGTCGTGCTGTGGCGCATAGGCCGTTCGTCTCAAGCGAACACCCGGGCCACGGCCTGATCCCGGTCCTGCCGGTTCGGCACCATGCCAAACAAAAACGCCCGCAAGCG
>NZ_JTKZ01000207.1:0-203 GCF_000799035.1 Delftia sp. ZNC0008 | reverse complement strand
TGCACCCCAAAAGTTGGACACCAGTCCAACCTATGGGGTGTTTTTCATGGCGAAGCACGATGAGCGTTTGAAGCTCGAAGTTGTTCAGAAATATTTATCGGGGTCGGCCGGTCACAGGACGCTGGCGCAGCAGTACGGTGTGAGCCGCTCCTGCCTGCGCGGATGGGTCAACGCCTACCGGGAGCACGGCGAGAGCGCGTTGC
>NZ_JTKZ01000107.1:0-865 GCF_000799035.1 Delftia sp. ZNC0008 | reverse complement strand
CCGCGTCTTCGCGCGCGTGCGCGCCTTGCGCACCCATGTGCTGCTGTTCGCCGACGAGGTGGCCGATGTCACCGGCCAGTTGCATGCGCCCGAAGAACTGCTGCTGGGCGCGCAACTGGGCGGAGGCACGAATATCGGTGCCGCCCTGGCGCATGCGGCCGGGCTGCTGGGCGCGCCGCGCCGCAGCGTGGTCGTGCTGATCACCGATCTCTACGAAGGCCATGACGAGGCCCGCGTCATCGCCGAGACCGAGCGGCTGATCGCCAGCGGTGCGCGCGTGCTGGTGCTGGCCGCCCTGGATCGCCGCGCCCATCCCGACTACGACCGGGACCTGGCTGCGCAACTGGTGGAACGCGGTGCGCAGGTCGGCGCCATGACGCCCGACCATCTGGTGGACTGGCTGGCCCGTGTCATGCAGGCAGGGCGATCCTCATGATGCAGGAATGGCTGCGCACCCTGGACGATGACGCCATTGCCGACTGGGCCAACAAGGGCCTGCTCAAGCGCGGCGCAAAGGCCCTGGCGACATTGGATGCGGCGGCCTGGGAGCTGGATGCCAGCCATGCCCGGGCCGATATCGAAGGCCATGTCCAGACCCTGGCGGGCGCGGGCTTTGCCACGCTGCAATGCAGCTGCCCGGCGTATGGACCCTGCCACCATCTGTGCGCCTTGCTGCTGGGCCTGCGCGCGCGCCTGGCCAGCGGAGGGGCGGCCGATGAGGCAGCACAGGCCCCTATCGCGCCATGGCTGGAGGGCGATGCCGAGGTCGTGGCGCGGGCCTTCGGCAGCGCTGCCCAGCGCAAGGCCCTGCGCTGGATGGCACAGGGTTTCGAGGCCGTGCTGGAAGAGACGCCGGCCGACGCGG
>NZ_JTKZ01000353.1:0-3823 GCF_000799035.1 Delftia sp. ZNC0008 | reverse complement strand
CGCACCCGTGCTGGCGGCGCTGCTGCTGTCGCCGCTGGCCCAGGCAGCGCTCAAGGTGGGCGACACCGCGCCGCGCTTCACCACGCCGGCCGCGGTGGCGGGCAAGGCCTTCGATTTCGACATGGCCGCCACCCTCAGGAAGGGGCCGGTGGTGCTGTATTTCTTCCCCAAGGCCTTCACCCAGGGCTGCACCATGGAAGCCCACGCCTTTGCCGAGGCCACGCCGCGTTTCGCGGCCATGGGCGCCACGGTGGTGGGCATGTCGCATGACGACATCGATACGCTCAAGCGCTTTTCCACCGAGGCCTGCCGCGACCAGTTCGCCGTGGCATCGGACCCGCAGGCGCAGACCATCCGCGCCTACGACGCCTCGGCCGCCGCCAACCCCCAGCGCGCCGACCGCATCTCCTACGTGATCGGGCAGGACGGCAAGGTCCGCTTCGTGCACATGGGCTCGGACCCGGACGAGCATGTGCGCCAGACCGAGGCCGCGGTCAAGCGGCTGACCGGAAAGTAGCCCGCCGCGCGGCCCCTGTCAGGGGCCGTTGCCCTCGCCGGCCAGGATCTCGGCGTATTCCTCGTCCGTGAACAGCCTGGAGCGTGTGTGGAAGGCCTTGCCCGTGCTGCCCTCCAGCGAGAAGGTGCCGCCCTGGCCCTCGATCACGTCCAGGATGAGCTGGGTGTGCTTCCAGTATTCATACTGCGACTTGCCGATATAGAAGGGCGCGCCGCCCACCTGGCCCAGCAGCACGTCCTGGGCGCCTATCGTCAGCTCGCCGGGCAGATAGCAGTTGGCGGCGCTGTTGTCGCAGCAGCCGCCGGACTGGTGGAAGAACACCGGCCCGTGCTGCGCCTGCAGGTCGGCGATCAGCGCCAGTGCGGCCTCGGTGGCAATCACTTTGTCAACCATGGGTTGGTCCTTTCCTGGGCGGCCGGCCGCGCTGTGCGCCGCCGGCCGCATTCACCTGGGAAGAACTTCAGAAGAAGCCCAGCTTGTTCTCGCTGTAGCTGACCAGCAGGTTCTTGGTCTGCTGGTAGTGGTCCAGCATCATCTTGTGGGTTTCGCGGCCGATGCCCGATTCCTTGTAGCCGCCGAAGGCCGCGTGCGCCGGATAGGCGTGGTAGCAGTTGGTCCACACGCGCCCGGCCTTGATGGCGCGGCCCATGCGGTAGGCCACGTTGCCGTTGCGGCTCCACACGCCTGCGCCCAGGCCGTAGAGCGTGTCGTTGGCAATGGCCAGGGCCTCGGCCTCATCCTTGAAGGTGGTCACGGCCAGCACGGGGCCGAAGATTTCCTCCTGGAAGATGCGCATCTTGTTGTGGCCCTTGAACAGCGTGGGCTGCACGTAGTAGCCGCCTTCCAGGTCGCCGCCCAGATGGGCCTGGCCTCCGCCGGCCAGCACCTCGGCGCCCTCCTGCTTGCCCAGGTCCAGGTACGACAGGATCTTGGTGAGCTGCTCCTTGGACGCCTGCGCGCCCATCATGCTGTCGGTGTCCAGCGGGTTGGCATGCCGGATGGCGGCCACGCGCTGGAGCACGCGCTCCATGAAGCGGTCGTAGATGCTTTCGTGGATCAGCGCGCGGCTGGGGCAGGTGCAGACCTCGCCCTGGTTGAAGGCGAACAGCACCAGCCCTTCGACGGCCTTGTCGAGGAAGGCATCGTCCTTGTCCATCACATCGGCGAAGAAGATGTTGGGCGACTTGCCGCCCAGCTCCAGCGTGGCCGGGATCAGGTTGTTGGCGGCGGCCTGGGCGATCACGCGGCCCGTGGAGGTGGAGCCCGTGAAGGCGATCTTGGCGATGCGCTTGCTGGTGGCCAGCGGCATGCCGGCCTCGCGGCCGAAGCCGTTGACGATGTTGAGCACGCCGGGCGGCAGCAGGTCGGCAATGAGCTCGGCCAGGATCAGGATGCTGATGGGCGTGGACTCGGCCGGCTTGAGCACCACGCAGTTGCCTGCGCCCAGCGCGGGCGCCAGCTTCCAGGCCGCCATGAGGATGGGGAAGTTCCAGGGAATGATCTGGCCCACCACGCCCAGCGGCTCCTGGATGTGATAGGCCACCGTGGTCTCGTCGATATGGCTGAGCGCGCCTTCCTGGGCGCGCACGCAGCCCGCGAAATAGCGGAAATGGTCCACGGTCAGCGGGATGTCGGCATTCAGCGTCTCGCGGATGGCCTTGCCGTTGTCCACGGTCTCGGCATAGGCGAGCAGCTCCAGGTTGGCCTCGATGCGGTCGGCGATCTTCAGCAGGACGTTCGCACGCTCGGCCGCGCTGGTGCGGCCCCAGGCGTCGCTGGCGGCATGGGCGGCGTCCAGCGCCAGTTCGATGTCTTCGGCCGTGGAGCGCGCGGCGCGGGTGTAGACCTTGCCGCTGATGGGGGTGACCACGTCGAAGTACTGCTCCTTGACCGGAGGTACGAACCTGCCGCCGATGAAGTTGTCGTAGCGGGCCTTGTAGGCGATCTTGGCGCCAGCGGCGCCGGGTGCTGCGTAGACGGTCATGCTGCTTGTCTCCTGAGGATGCTTATGGGTCTGTTGTGATCGGGTGTGGATCGGGATATCCGGCCATGGCCGGACGGCAGACATGATTCAAAAGCCGTGCCAGCCCGCAGGCCGCACGGCAGGTGCCCGCAAAGGCCCGCGGG
Organism: Delftia sp. ZNC0008; assembly: GCF_000799035.1. Lineage (NCBI taxonomy): Bacteria > Pseudomonadati > Pseudomonadota > Betaproteobacteria > Burkholderiales > Comamonadaceae > Delftia > Delftia sp. ZNC0008. The sequence goes on along the minus strand of NZ_JTKZ01000353.1, from coordinate 1,179 downwards.
ACGTGGCTGCTGCGGGTATTCCCGTGCGCGTTCGCCCTGTGCCGTGACGTTGCGCAACAGGACAACTGTCCAGAAATGGAACAGTCGGGCGCCTGACCCGCCACTTGGCTTGCCCGGTGCCCGCCGGCCCCGCATACTGGCCCGCAACGCGGCGCAATGACGCCCGAGCAGGAGACAGCATGCAATCGAGAGCCTCCCTTGTGGCCTTGCGCCAGGCCCGTCACAGCCTGATGGAGTCGGGCCGCTGCCCCAGCGGCCTGGTGGACGAGCGCCTGGCGCGCTCGTGGCAGCGCTGCATCGAGCAGGGACTGCGTCCCACCGGGCGCCTGGGCGCCGCCGACAACCTGGAGCAGCATGCGCTGGGCGTGCTGCGCAGCCGCCACCATGCGCTGCTGGCGCATTCACGGCCCGTCATGGAATACCTGTCCGAGCAGGTGCGCGGCAGCCAGAGCGTGGTGGTGCTGGCCGGCCCCTGCGGCACCCTGGTGGATACCTGCGGCGACCCTTTCTTTCTGGGCAAGGCCGAGCGCGTGGCCCTGGCCAGCGGTGCGTCCTGGCATGAGGCGCAGCGCGGCACCAATGCCATCGGCACGGCACTGGCCGAGATGGACTCCATCGAAATCCAGGGCGGCGAGCATTTCCTGGAGCGCAACGGCTTTCTCACCTGCGCGGCCGCGCCCATCCTGTCGGGCACGGGCCAGCTGCTGGGCATCCTGGACATCTCCAGCGAATATGGCCGGGGCAGCCCGCACACGCTGGGCCTGGTCGGCACGGCGGCCCGCATGATCGAAAACCGCCTCATGGCCTGCGACGGCCAGCGCCACATCCGCCTGCACCTGCACGCGCGGCCCGAAGGCATTGGCACGGTGGGCGAAGGCATTGCGCTGATCTCGGGCGACGGCTGGGTGGTGGGTGCCAACCGCGCCGCTCTGGCCTTGCTGCGCCTGTCGCACGCGCAGCTGGGCAGCGTGGCGCTGGACCAGGTGCTGGACGCCAGCCTGCAGGAGCTGCTGTCACGCCAGCACCGCCAGCCCGATGCGGCCCAGCCGCTGCGGCGCCATGACGGCACGGCGCTGTTCGGCCAGCTGGTGCCGGACCGGCGCACCATCATGGCGGGGGCGGCGGCGCAGACAGTGCAGGAGGCGCTGGGAGCGCGGCAAGCGGGGGAAACACGGCAGG
>NZ_JTKZ01000183.1:0-2126 GCF_000799035.1 Delftia sp. ZNC0008 | reverse complement strand
CCGCGTCACCGACGTGATTGCGCGCATCCTGGGCGAGCGCATGGCCCAGCAGCTGGGCCAGACCGTGGTGGTGGACAACAAGCCCGGTGCGGCCGGACTGATCGGCGGCGAAATGGTGGTCCGCTCCGCGCCCGACGGGCTCACCCTGCTGCTGGGCACCACCTCCACCATGCTCACCAACAAATACCTCTACAAGAAGACCGCCTACGACCCGCTGACCGACCTCACGCCCCTGTCGCGCGTGTGCATGGCGCCCATCGCCCTGGTGGTCACGGCCGACGTGCCCGCCACCAACCTGCGCGAATTCATGGCCTGGGCCCAGGCCAACGCGGGCAAGCTCTCTTATGGCTCCTACGGCATAGGCTCGCACGGCCACCTGGCCTGCGCCGTGCTCAGCGACATGGCCGGTGCCGGCATGGCGCATGCAGCCTACCGGGGCGAGGCGCTGATGGTGCAGGACATGCTGGGCGGACGCATCCCCATCGGCATGGGCAGCCTGCTCACGCTCAAGCCCCATATCGATGCAGGCAAGCTGCGCGCCCTGGCCGTCACCGGCACGCGCCGCGTGCCCCTGCTGCCCGAGGTACCCACCTTTGCCGAGGCCGGCTACCGCCACGAGGCCATGGAACTGTCCGGCTGGCTGGCCATCGCCGGCCCCAGGGGCCTGCCGGCCGACCTCACGCGGCAATGGGGCGAGATCTCCAACCGCGCCGTGGCCAGCCGCGAAGGCACGGCCCGCATCATCGCGGCCGGTTTCGTTCCCGTGGATGACGACACGCCCCAGCGCTTCGGCAAGGCCTGGGCGCAAGAGGCTCCGGTCTGGGGGCGGCTGCTGCAGTCGGCGGGGGTGCAACCCGGTTGATGGCGCACAGCGGCCCTGGTTGCCCAAGGCTGCACTCATGCCCTGTGCTGTAATCGCCCCTCCTCAGGCGGCCCCGGTGGTGCAATGCCATGACGGGACAGCCCGTGGTTTCTCAAACATTCAAGAGAGGGTATTACCGTGAGTGCATTGGTCATCAAGGCCTGGAAAGCCAGCGAGCAACCCATAGACGACAAGGGCAACCACATTGCCATCACAGGCCGCGAAGGCGGCCTGGTCGCCTGGATCCTGTCCAAGGTCAACATCGATCCCACCACCACCATCCGCGTGGGCAGCGAGCGCCTGGAGTTCAGCAGCGCCTCGCTGTCGGGCACCCAGTCGCGCCTGATCCCGCTGCAGGGCATCTGCTCCACCTACTACGGCTATCACAAGCCCTGGAAGACGGCGCTGGGCATCGGTGCCCTGTCGCTGTTCATGGGCGGGTCGATGATGGCCCAGAGCTTCTTTGCAGGCCTGGTGGTCATGCTGATCGGCTGGGGCATCGCCGCCGTCATCTACTTCCTGAACCGCACCCTGACGCTGGGCTTCATCGAGAACAGCGGCGCAGTCAACGGCATCCAGTTCAAGCGCTCGGTGATCGAGAACATCGACATCACCCAGGAGCAGGCCAGGCAGGTCTGCGAACTGATGCAAAAGCTGATCGAGGCCAAGGAAAAGCGGCTCTGACGACGCGGCGGCACGCAAGTGCCATCCGGCGCCGCTCGTGCCCTGCGCTCAGGCCTGTGCCGGGCTGCGCGCCATCAGCTTGAAGGTGCCGGTGGCCAGGGCCACCAGGGTGCCGTCCTCGGAACGCACTTCGCCGCGCGCGAAGCTGATGGAGCGGCCGCGCCGCTCGCAGTGGGCGGTGGCGATGAGATCGCCGCTGCCGGCCGAGACGTAGTGCAGCGTGAGATCGATGGTGGCCACGCCGAAGGCTGTGGGGTCATGCGAGCGGCAGGCCGAGGCCAGGGCGCAGTCCAGCAGCGAGGCGATGGCGCCGCCGTGCACGTCGCCGCGGCTGTTGGCCTGGTCCGGTTGAAAGCCCATGCGGATCTGGGCGCGGTCATCGCCGATGCGTTCACCGCTGAGCTTCATGGCGCGGGCCATGGGCATGGGCAGGCCGAAGAGGATGCCGGGCGCCTCGCCTTCGAAGGGGTTGGCCGGGTGGTCTTTGATGGGTGTGTTCATGCGGGCAATCATCGCATCGGCATGACTCAATCCACCCGTGCACCTGTCGATTTGACGACAGTGGCCCAGCGCGACGCGG
>NZ_JTKZ01000802.1:0-574 GCF_000799035.1 Delftia sp. ZNC0008 | reverse complement strand
CGCAGGACGCGCCGGGCCAGCCGCCCACCCAACCCGTCGCCCGCGCCTGAAACCGTTCGCCCAGAGAAAAGACAACAACATGAGTGACTCCGAAAATTCCAATGGCGGCACGGCCGCCTCTGCCTCGCCTGCGCCGGCTCCCGCTGCGGCGCCTTCGCCATCGCCATCGCCTTCGCCTTCGCCCAAGCTCATCAAGCCCTCGCTGCGCAGCGTGCTGGTGATGCTGGTGGTCGCACTGGCCGGCGTGCTGCTGGTGCTGCGTGCCTGGAACCTGTTCCCCTTCGCGGGCACCGTGGTCAGCACCGACAACGCCTATGTGCGCGGCGCCGTCACCGTGCTCGCGCCCCAGGTCAGCGGCTATGTGACCGAGGTGCTGGTGCAGGACTACGAGAACGTCAAGGCCGGCCAGCCCCTGGTGCGCATCGACGCACGCACCTACGAAGCCGCCCAGGCCCAGGCCCAGGCCCAGCTGGCCAATGCCCGCGCACAGCTGGCCAATGCCGACCAGACCCAGGCCCAGAACCGCGCCACGCTGGGCGCCAGCCGCGCCGGCCTGGCGGCGGCGCAGGCCGAA
>NZ_JTKZ01000647.1:0-1734 GCF_000799035.1 Delftia sp. ZNC0008 | reverse complement strand
GAAGCGGCCGTGCAGCGTCTGCGCTGCGGCCGGCCGACCGGCAGGCAGGCCGGCGGCGCGGCCCCATGCCTGCTGCCTGTGCAGTTCGGCCGCGCCCAGCAAGGCGACCTCGCCCACCTTGCGGGCCGGATCATCGGCCAGCGCCTGCAGCATGGCCACATAGTGGCCGGCCAGTGCGCCGATGGTGGCGGCCTCGAACAATTCGCGGGCATAGGTCAGGCGCAGGTGCAGGCGGCCCTGCGCATCCTCGGTGGTGTCCACGGTCAGCTCGAACTGGGCGCCCTGGCCCTGCAGCGCATATTCCTGCAGCTCCAGCCCAGGCAGTTGCTGCAGCGCGCTGCGGTCCTGGCGCTGGTGGTTGAACAGCACCTGGAACAGCGGCTGGGTGCCGGCGTTGCGTTCGGGCTGCAGCGCCTCGACCAGTTGCTCGAAGGGCAGGTCCTGGTGGGCCTGCGCGCCCTGGGCGGCCTGCCGGGCCTGGTCCAGCAGTTGCGCCAGGCCCATGCGCCCGTCCAGCGTGGCGCGCAGAACCTGGGTGTTCACGAAAAAGCCCACCGTGCCCTGCGTTTCCACCCGGTGGCGGTTGGCAATGGGCACGCCCACGCGAATGTCTTCCTGGCCCGTGTAGCGGTGCAGCACGGCCTGCAGGCCCGCCAGCAGCAGCACGAACAGCGTTGCGTCCTGCGCCTGGGCGCGGCGGCGCAGGCTGCCGACCAGATCGGCCGGCAGCTGCAGGCCATGGCTGGCGGCCACATGCTCCGCGCCGGGCCGGCGCGGGTGGTCGGTGGGCAGTTGCAGCACGGGGTGCGTGTCGCCCAGCTGGGTGCGCCAGTAGGCCAGTTGCCGCTGCCGCTCGCCGGCCTCCAGCCACTGGCGCTGCCAGGCCGCGTAGTCGGCGTACTGCAGCGGCAGGGGTGCGGCCTGCGGCACCTGTCCCTGGCACCGTGCGCGGTACTGCTGCACGAATTCATCCACGATGATCTGCATGGACCAGCCGTCGGAGACGATGTGGTGCATGGCCACGACCAGCACATACGCCTCGGCCGATTCCCGGATCAGGCCCACGCGCAGCAGCGGCCCGGCCTGCAGGTCGAAGGGCTGGCGGTGCACGGCAGCCGCCGCCTGGTGCAGTTGTTCCTGACGCTGCGCAGCGGGGAGTTCGGACAGATCCGTTTGCTCGACCCGCACACCGCCCTGTGCGGCGATCACCTGCACCACCTGCCCGTCCCCGCCCATGCGGAACACCGTGCGCAGCGACTCGTGGCGCGCCACCAGCGCGTCGAAGCTTTGCTGCAGCGCCAGCACATCGAGCGTGCCCAGCAGACGCAGCGCCCCACTGATGTGATAGGCCGTACCGGCCGGCTCCAGCTGCCACAAGAACCATTGGCGCAATTGCGCAAAGGACAGCGGCAGCGGGCCACTGCGGTCGGCCCTGGGCAGGGGCGCCGTGCCTTCGGTCTGCTCGGCGCCGGCGACCGGCCCCTCCACCAGCCGTGCCACACCCGCGGGCGTCTTGCCCGTGAACAGCTGCTTGGGCGTGAGCTTGACGCCGCGCTTGCGGGCGCGCGCCACCAGCTTGAGCGCGAGGATGGAGTCCCCGCCCAGCGCGAAGAAGTCGTCATGCCGGCCCGCGCGCTCCAGGCCGAAGAGGTCGGCCCAGACGGCGGCCAGCGCCTGCTCGGCCTCGCCTTGGGGCGCCTCGAACAGATCGGCGGCCGCCTGCTCCGGCACGGG
>NZ_JTKZ01000504.1:0-1047 GCF_000799035.1 Delftia sp. ZNC0008 | reverse complement strand
GGCTGACGCCCAGCCGCTCGGCAATCTCGGGCTGGCGCTCGCCCTGCACGCGGTGGGCGATGAAGGCGGCGCGGCAGCGCTCGGGCAGGCTGTGCAAGGCGGACTCCAGCACGGCCAGCGCCTGGCGGTACATGACGGAGTCGGCCACATCGGGCGCATGGCTGGGCGCCAGTTGTTCATGGACTGCCGCCTCGCCCAGGTAGCGGGCATGGCGCTGGCGGCGGCGGTGCGCATCCAGCGCCATGTGCTGGGCCATCACGGCCAGATAGGCCGTGGCGTCGCGCGGCATCTGGGACGGATTCGCGGCCCCGGCCAGGTCTGCGGCCTCGGCCGGGGCGCTGCGCGCGTGTTCCGCCAGCCGCAGCCAGGTGTCGTGCACCAGGTCGCCCGCCTCCTCGCGGCTGCCCGTGCTGCGCGTGGCGGCACGCACCAGGTCGGCATAGGCCCGGTCAAAGCCGGAAAGCAGAGCGCGGGTGAAGGAGGCGGACAAATCCATGGGGCCGGATCATAACCGCGCAAAGAAGAATCATTCTCAATAAACGCAATGCATGCCGGGCTCTTTCAGCGGTTCCTGGACCGTTCCTGAAAGGGCGCGATCGCAAGGTGCAACGGGCCGCGAAGCGACTTTGCGCACGCCGCACGCGCTATCATCCGCACCAGCCCCCTGTCCCGGGGCCGGTGCTTCAAAACACCCATTTAGTAAGCGGTGCTGCCTCCCCGAAAGCGAGGCCTTGTCACGTCTGGATTCCGGGCTGTGGACGCTCGTCCACGCCCCTGCGGTTTCGGGCGGGATGGGGCTACCCGCAAGGGCGTCCGCACATCTTGCTATGTGTTTTGAACATCCCGTCCACCTGTTTCGTGCTTCAAAACGCGGAGTCGGTGGTTTCAGTCTCAGTAAGGAGCACGGAAACATGACTGCCGTTTCTCTGGCACTCGCCTGCGCGCCCTCTTTTGGCGCCACCCCTTCCACACGGAGGGCTCAGGCATGAACCCCGCCCAGCCCAAATCCGCCACGGACAGCCACACCACCCGGCAACTGTCCAGCGC
>NZ_JTKZ01000465.1:0-2423 GCF_000799035.1 Delftia sp. ZNC0008 | reverse complement strand
TATGGCACAGGGCGGCCAGTCGGGCCGTGGGCCAGTCCTCGTGCAATGCGGCCTGTACGCTCGTGGTCAGTTGCTGCAGGTCCAGCCCCCGGCGCGCCAGCAGGCCGGGCGCCTGCAGCACCTGGGCCAGCTGCTCTGTGGCCGGGCCTTCCGACTCCCGGCCGCGCAGGGCGGGCGGCACGGAAAAGCGCCGCATCCGGTCCAGCCCCGGGCCGCTGGGCGCATCGATGACGAACACGCGCGAGCGCGGCGCCGCCAGGTAGCCGTGGTCCACGCCGGCGGGGATGAGCATGCCGCTGACGGCGTCCACAAAGGCGCTGCGCCCGCCCACCTCCAGCTCCATGCGGCCCTGCAGCGCATAGAGGATTTGCGCATGGCCGTGGGCATGGGCCTGGTGCTCGCCGCTGTAGCTGCGCACCGAGCTGTGCGGCGCGAAGGCGGTATCGGTGGCATCGGCCGCGCCGTCTTGCGCGGCGGCATCGCTGTGGAGGGAAGAGAGGGTGTAGGCCATGGCGGCATCCTGTGCCCGCGATGGTAGCGCGCGCCAGTCCGCGCCACCATGGGCCCGATAATGGCCGCAGCCTGCCGCAGCCCAACATGACCGAGCCGTCCACCACCACCTCCTCCGCCCCTTCCACCCCCACTGAAGCGCCCCGCCGCAGTTGGGCCCAGACCCTGCGCGTCTATGCCGAGCCGGCCAGCCTGCGCATGCTGGCCCTGGGTTTTTCGGCAGGCCTTCCGCTGCTGCTGGTGCTGGGCACGTTGTCGTTCTGGCTGCGCGAGGCCGGCGTGGACCGCACCACCATCGGCTACCTGAGTTGGGTGGGCCTGGCCTATGCCTTCAAGTGGGTCTGGTCGCCGCTGGTGGACCGCATGCCGCTGCCGCTGCTCACGCGCTGGCTGGGGCGGCGGCGCGGCTGGCTGCTGTTCGCGCAGATGCTCATCGTCGCCGGGCTGTGCGGCATGGCGTTCAATGATCCGCGCGTCTCGCTCACGCCGCTGGTGTGGTGCGCGCTGGCCGTGGCCTTCGGCTCGGCCACGCAGGACATTGCGCTGGATGCCTACCGCATCGAATCGGCCGATACCGAGCGCCAGGCCGCGCTGGCCGCCACCTACCAGACCGGCTACCGGCTGGCCATGATCTGGGCCGGCGCCGGCGTGCTGTGGCTGGCCGCCCGCGCCGAGGTGGCGGGTACGGCGGGCTACCAGAGCGGCGCCTGGCAGGTGGCCTACCTGGCCATGGCCGCCTCCATGGCCGTGGGCATGCTGACCGTGCTGCTCTCGCCGGAACCGGTGCCGCGCCCGCTGGCGCCTGCCCGCAACGCGGCCGAGTGGCTGCGCGGCGCGCTGGTCGAGCCCTTCGCCGACTTCCTGGGCCGCTACCGCTGGCAGGCGCTGCTGGTGCTGGGCCTGATCGCCATCTACCGCATCAGCGACGTGGTCATGGGCATCATGGCCAACCCCTTCTACGTGGACATGGGTTTCACCAAGGACGAGGTGGCCGCCGTGACCAAGGTGTACGGCGTGATCATGACGCTGGCGGGCGCCTTCCTGGGCGGGGCGCTGGCCATGCGCTGGGGCGTGATGCGCGTGCTGATGCTGGGCGCCGCGCTGTCGGCCGCCACCAACCTGCTGTTCGCCTGGCTGGCCACGCGCGGCCATGACGTGAATGCGCTGGTCTGGGTGGTGAGCGCGGACAACCTGGCCGGCGGCATCGCCTCGGCGGCCTTCATCGCCTACCTGTCAGGGCTGACCAATGTGCAGTACTCGGCCACGCAGTACGCGCTGTTCAGCTCCATGATGCTGCTGGCGCCCAAGTGGCTGGCCGGCTTCTCGGGCGCCTTTGTCGATGCGCATGGCTACGTGAGCTTCTTCCAGGCCACGGCCCTGCTGGGCCTGCCCGTGCTGGTGCTGATCGCGCTGGCCTCGCGCATACATGCGGTGCGGCCCGCGCAACGCGGCAGTTGAGCGGCTGGCCGCAGGCTGCGCTGTTTTACCGAACTTTACGCAAGCGACAAGCGCGGCTGACGGGGGGCTGCGAGCATCGTCGCAACACGACGCCAGGCCCCAGCATGAATACACTGCCCTCCATGAGTACGCACCATCTTCTGATGATCGAAGACGACACCCGCCTCGCGCAGATGGTGGGTGACTACCTGGGCAACAACGGCCTGCAGGTCACGCACATGGGCGACGCCCGCAGCGGCCTGGAGCAGCTGCAGCCCGCCGACGGCGTGCCGGGCGCCGACCTGCCCGACCTCGTCATCCTCGACCTCATGCTGCCCGACATGGACGGCCTGGAGGTCTGCCGGCGCATCCGCGCCCTGCCCGGCGCCGCAGCGCAGGTGCCGGTGCTGATGCTCACGGCCAAGGGAGACCCCATGGACCGCATCATCGGCCTGGAGATCGGCGCCGACACGCGG
>NZ_JTKZ01000611.1:0-541 GCF_000799035.1 Delftia sp. ZNC0008 | reverse complement strand
CCAGTACCGCTACCACCTCAGCCATGTGCGCCTGGCTGACCGGCTCGAAGGCCCGGCCATCAGCTCTGCACCCATTGAGATCGCCGACGGTGGCCTGCGCCTGGACGGTTTGCCGGTGCGCGAGGGCTACGCCTTGAACGTCTACCTCTCCGGCCAGGACGGGGAGGGTGCCTATCTGGCCGGCGTTGCCACGGGCAGCAGCTTTGAAGTCAGCGGCCCCAATTCGGCCCTCGTGCTGCCCTGTCGCACGCTGGGCGCTCAGCCGTTCCCTGTGGGCACCATCACCGCCGCGTGGCGTGGGCGCGTGCTTGTCGCCCAGGGCAATGTCCTGTGGGCCAGTCGGCCCATGGCGCCGCACCTGGCGGACTGGCGGGATTTCCGGCCCATGCCTGCGCCGATCACCGGCATCGTGTCCGTGGACGATGGCATCTATGTGGGCACGGCCGAGGATCTGGTCTTCCTGGCTGGGACCACCTTCGACCAACTGGCCTACCTGGAGCGCCAAACTGGGCCTGTCGTGCCGGGATCAGCCGTCGCGGCG
>NZ_JTKZ01000728.1:0-553 GCF_000799035.1 Delftia sp. ZNC0008 | reverse complement strand
TCACGAAGGTCAGCGCGCCTGTCGGAGTGACGGTGCATACGCCGGTGGTGGATGACGTGAAGGCCACCGGATAGCTGGCGCCCGCGCTGGAGGTTGCCGTCAGTGTCGGCGTGGTGCCGAAGTTCTGTGCACCGGGGTTGGCAAAGCTGATGGTTTGCGTGGCCTTGGGCGTTACCTGGTTGGATGTGGCCGAGGGCGTGCCGGTACCTGCGGAGTTGGCGCCGGTCACTGTGAAGGTATAGGCCGTGCCGTTGGTCAGGCCGGGCACGGTGATCGGGCTGCTGCCCGTCGCCATGATGCCCCCCGGGTTGGACGTGGCGGTGTAGGTGACGGCTGCACCCCCCGTGAAGGCGGGCGCGGTAAAGCTCACCATGGCCTGGGCATTGCCGGCCGTGGCCGTGCCGATGGTGGGCGCACCGGGGGCGACGGCGTTCACGGCAAAGCTCTGCGTGACCTGGGGTGCGGCGCCGATGGCGGCATCGCCGGCCTGGTCGGCTGCAACGGTGCAGGTGCCTGCGGTCACGAAGGTCAGCGCGCCTGTCGGAGTGACGGT
>NZ_JTKZ01000336.1:0-1696 GCF_000799035.1 Delftia sp. ZNC0008 | reverse complement strand
CCGCGTCATGGATCACATCGGCCGGACCGATCTGCAGCCCCTCGATGGACAGCGCCGCCGTATGGCTGCCGCGCAGCGCGATCAGGTCCAGGTCGGCGCTGCGCTGCAGGCCCGCCGCATCGCCGGGCAGCGCGGCCACGAAGGGCTTTGCACCGTCGCTGCGCGAGACGGCAACGGCCACCACGAAGCGACCCGGCGGCACCAGGTTGGTGGCCCAGGGCACGCGCCCGCGCAGTGCAAGGCCGTCGGCGTTGCCGGAGCCGACGGGCGTGGCCTCGACCTGCAGGGCCTCGATGCCGCCCAGGTACTTCATGGCGTTGGACAGGCCCGTGGCGCCCGCCTGCGTGCCCTGCAGCAGGCCCGGCAGCCAGCGCTGGCGCAGCGCCGCGTTGGGCGACTGCAGCAGGTATTCGACAAAGGCGCGCTGCGCCCAGAACACGAAGCCCGCCGTCAGCGAATGCCCGGCCACACCGGCAATGGCCTCCAGCGCATCGCCCAGGCTGCCGCCCTGCCCGCCCTCGGCCACGGGCACGCCCAGGCCGAACAGGCCGTGCTGCGCCAGCCGGGGCAGCACTTCGTGCGCATGCGCAGGGCCTTCGTCCAGGGAGTCGGCATGGGCGTCCAGCCACTGCCGCAGCGAATCAGCCAGCATGTGCGCTCTCCTGCGGTTGTCGGAACTGTTCGGGCAGATAGGGCTGCAGCTGCGGGTTGACGGGGCTTTGCGCCAGGCTGTTGGCAAAGTTGCACAGCGTGGCCAGGCTGATGCCCAGCACCACCTCCAGCGCCTGCTGCTCGCTGAAGCCGGCCGCATGGAAGGCGGCCAGGGCCTCGTCGGCGACGGCGCCGCGCGTGGCGATCACGGCTTCGGCAAAGCGGCGCACGGCGTCCAGGCGGGGCTGGCCCGTGTCCCGGCCGTCCTGCAGCGCCACCACCTCGGCCTGGGTCAGGCCGGCCTGCTTGAAGGCCAGCTTGGTGTGGCCGGCCACGCAGAAGTCGCAGCCATGGATGCGCGCCGCCGTGATCTGCACCACCTCGCGCTCGGCCAGCGTGAGCTGGGCGCGCGCGTTGATCTGGCCCACGGTCACATAGGTCTCCAGCGCCTGGGGCGAGTTGGCCAGGATGGCGATCAGGTTGGGCAGGAATCCGTTGCCGGCCAGGGCGCGCTCCACGAAGGGGCGGCTGGCTTCAGGGGCGGTTTGCGGGGTGTGCAGGGTCAGGCGTGCCATGGTGCTTTGCAGGAATGAAGGAATGCCTTCATGATCGGCCGCGCCCCCCTTGCCATCAATGCCGCCGCGTCGCGGATTTATGCCCGAACGTGTCAACCCGCAGGCAGATGCCCCGGGCCCGGATGGCGGCTCAGCAGCAGCGTGCCTGCGCGCGCTGCCAGGCGCCGGGCTGCTCGCCCATCACGCGCTTGAAGGCGCGCGAGAAAGCCGCGTAGGACTCGTAGCCCACGGCCTCGGCCACCTGGCCTATCGCCTCGCCCTGGGCCAGCCGGCGCGCGGCCAGCTGCATGCGCAGCAGCAGCAGGAATTGCTGGGGCGGCTGGCCGCAGGCCTCGGCGAACTGCCGAAAGAACGTGGCGCGCGACAGGCACACGCGCGCGGCCATGTCGGCCACGCTCCAGTTGCGGGCCGGCTCGCGCAGCAGCTCGGCCACCAGCGGCGCAAAGCCCGGCCGGCGCAGCAGGCTCCAG
>NZ_JTKZ01000666.1:0-818 GCF_000799035.1 Delftia sp. ZNC0008 | reverse complement strand
CCATAGAAACGGCGGCGGATACCGCCACACCGCACCGCCCCTTTGTCGTGGACACCGCCCATGGCCGGCTGCGCGCCCTGGGCACCCGCTTCACCGTGCGGCAGGAGGGGGGCTGGGCGGACGGCGGCCCCGTGCGCCTGGCCGTGACCGAGGGCGCCGTGGAAGTCACGCTGCGTGGCGCCGCCAGCCCGGCGCTGGTCGTTCAAGCCGGTCAGCAAACGGTATTGCGAGCGGGCGAGGTGACTGCGCCCCAGCCCCTGCAGCCCGAAGCCACGGCCTGGACCCACGGCATGCTGATGGCTGACGCCATGCCGCTGGCCGCGTTCTGCGCCGAACTGTCGCGCTACCGGCCCGGCCTGCTGCAGTGCGCGCCCGAGGTGCGCGCCCTGCGCGTGTCCGGCTCCTTCCCGCTGGGCGACACGGACCGGACGCTGACCATGCTGGCCTCCACCTATCCCGTCGATGTGCAGACGCGCATGCGTGGCTACTGAATCACCGTGGTCGCCAGGAACTAGAAAAATCAAGGCAGGGTGACACTTTTTCGGATCTCGGCTGGCAACGGGGAAAGAGCTTCTTTCTTCACCGCCTCCAAGGACCGATTTCCATGCCTGCCGTACCCATGCCGCATCCCGTCTTCCATCCCCTGGCGCATGCCGCCCGCCTGGCCCTGCTGGGCATGGCATTGGCCGCAGGCGCCGGGCAGGCGGCCGAACCGGCCCCCGCTTCCGTACCTGCTCCCGCTCCCGCAGCCCAGACCTACCAGATTGCGCCCGGGCCGCTGGGCCGCACGCTGGCCGGCGTGGCCACGGCGGCGGGCA
>NZ_JTKZ01000299.1:0-1433 GCF_000799035.1 Delftia sp. ZNC0008 | reverse complement strand
TTCGTCAGCGCCCGGCGCGCGGCCCAGGCCGTGCCGCGCGCCAGCCAGGGCCTGCCCACGCTGGAGCAGGGCGCAGCCTTCGATACCGCCTTTCTGTTACGCAGCATGTTCCGCGAAGGCACGGAGCATTCGGGCGACGCTGGCATGCTGCCGCCGGAATGGCTGGACCAGGAGATGCTGGCCTCGGCCCTGCGCGCCGTCGGCCGCAGCACGGGCACCAGCCTGCTGACCTATGGCGTGCCCCAGGGCTATCTGCCGCTGCGCCAGCAGATCGCCTCGGTGCTGCAGGCCCAGGACGTGCCAGCCCACCCCGAGGCCCACCTGATGACCGTGGCCGGCGTCACCCAGGGCCTGGACCTCATCGTGCGCAGCCTGGTGCGCCCTGGCGATACCGTGCTGGTGGAAGACCCCGGCTGGTTTCTCATCTTCGGCCGGCTCAACGCCCTGGGGGTGAACGTGGTCGGCGTGCCCCGCCTGCCCGGCGGCCCCGACGTGGAGGCGCTGGAGCGGCTGGCCCGCCAGCACCAGCCCCGGCTTTTCATCCTGAACACGGCCGTGCACAACCCCACGGGCCAGACCCTGTCGGCCGGCGTGGCCCATGAGGTGCTGCGCATTGCCGAGCGCCACGACTTCTACCTGGCCGAGGACGACACCTACTCCGACTTCCTGCCCGGCGTGCCCGTGCGCCTGGCCGCCATGGACCGGCTGCAGCGCGTGCTCCTGGTGGGCGGCTACTCCAAGACCCTGGCCGGCAGCCTGCGCGTGGGTTATGTCGCGGCACACACCGACCTGATACGGCGGCTGACCGACCTCAAGCTGCTGGGCGGCCTGACCACGGCGCTGCCGGGCGAGCAGGTGGTGCACCGCGTGCTGGCCGACGGCCAGTACCGCAAGCATGTGGACCGCCTGCGCGAGCGCGTGGACCGCGCGCGCAACCGCTGCCTGCGCATGCTCGAAGCCCTGCACTGCCGCGCCCCGCACGAGCCGCAGGCCGGCATGTTCGCCTGGGTGGACTGCGGCGTGGACTCGGAGGTGCTGGCCCGCCATGCCGCGCCGCAGGGCCTGCTGCTGGCGCCGGGCCTGCTGTTTTCGCCCAGGCAGGCCGCGGGCAGCATGCTGCGCATTCCCGTGCCCATGGTGGAGCAGCCCCAGACCTGGAAGATCCTTGGCCACCTGCTGGCGCAGCACCGGGGCGGTGGTGGATGAGTGGACGGTGCAGCAACACTGCCTGACGGGAGGTTGACGCTGCCGGCGCCAGGGCGTGTAAGACAGGGCATCAGGCCTCGGCGCCCCGGTAGTGCGCTGCTATCGTTCCGGGATGATTATTGAGCTTGTCTTGCCAGGGGAGGCCGGCCGAAGAGCCGGGGTGAACGACAGCCAGCCCCGGCCGGGAGGTGGCGCTGCGCGCCGCCTGGCGCCCGTGCTGGACGCGG
>NZ_JTKZ01000910.1:0-4846 GCF_000799035.1 Delftia sp. ZNC0008 | reverse complement strand
CCTGGGCAATGATGGTGCTGTCGATGTTGCCGATCTCCAGCCCCGTGGCGCGCACGCGGCGCGCCGCTTCCACCAGCAGCACCAGCGAATCGGCGCCACGGAATTCGGGGTCGGTGTCGGGGAAATGCCGGCCGATGTCGCCCAGCGCCGCGCCGCCCAGCAGCGCGTCGGTGATGGCGTGCAGCAGCACGTCGGCATCGGAATGGCCCAGCAGCCCCAGTTCGTGCGGCACCTCGATGCCGCCCAGGATCAGCTTGCGCCCGGGCACCAGGGCATGCACGTCCCAGCCCTCGCCAATACGAAAATTCATGTGAAACATTCCAGGTTCAGAAAAATGGATTGCCCGACGCCTGCGGATGGTCGCGCTGGCCCCGGTATCGCTCCAGCGTGGTGCTGCGCTCGCGCTGCGACAGCACGGCGGCGGCCAGCGCGAAATCGTCCGGATAGGTGACCTTGAAATTCTGCGCGCCGCCGGGCACCAGGCGCGGGCGCTGGCCCACGGCCTCCATGGCACTGGCCTCGTCGGTCACGGCCGAGCCGGCGTGCTGCAGCGCATCGAGCAGCGGCGCGATGCGGAACATCTGCGGCGTCTGCGCCAGCCATTTGTCGCTGCGGTCCACCGTGCCCGCCACGCGCACCCCGCTGGGCCCGGCCACGGCCGTCTTGAGCGTGTCGGGCAGCTTGTGCGCCAGCAGGCCGCCCACGGCATCGTGCTCGCAGGCGTCGATCAGGGCATCGATGAGCGCGGGCGTCACCAGGCAGCGCGCGGCGTCGTGCACCAGCACCCAGTCATGCGCGCCCGCACCGCGCGCCAGCAGCTCCTTCAGGCCGTTGGTCACGGATTCGGCCCGCGTGGCGCCTCCGCATGCCGCCGTGGAGTAGCGCGTGGGCGACGGGCCCGGCAGGCCCTGGCGCCAGAAATCATCGCCGGGCGCGATCACCACCAGCGTGTGGTGTACGCGCGTTGCACCCGCAAAGGCGGCCAGCGTGTGCGCCACCATGGGCGCACCGGCCACCAGGTGGTATTGCTTGGGCAGTTCAGGCGCAGGCGCATCGGGTGCGATGGCGCGCGAGCCCGTGCCCGCGCAGGGGATCAAGGCCCACAGGCGGGCCGGCTCCAGGGATGCGGGCGCAGCCGCCGCAAGCAGATCTGTCATGGTGGCGCATTGTAGTGACGGCCATGTGCCGCCATGGCCATGCGGGCATGCCTGCATGGCCGCCATGCGTGCTGGCTAAAATGCTTCGATACCCCTCTGCGCGTGCCGAGGGGTTTTGTCGTTACTTCGCCCAGGCGCTGCGGCGCCCACGTCCAAGCACCATGGAACTGCCCAAGCTCACTCCCGGAAAACGCTTCACCCTGCCCCGCCCCGTGGGCAGCGCCGACGCCCTGCTGCTGGCCCGCCTGGGCGAGCGCGAGAAGGCGGCAGGCCGGGTGACAGCCATCGTCACGGCCGACGCCTCGGATGCCCAGCGGCTGATCGACGAGATGGCCTTCTTCGCCCCGGGCCTGCGCTGCGCGCTGTTCCCCGACTGGGAGACCCTGCCCTACGACAGCTTCTCTCCCCACCAGGACCTGATCAGCGAGCGCCTGGCCACGCTGTGGCGCATCAACCAGCGCGACAAGGAGCATGGCGCCGACGTGGTGCTGGTGCCTGCCACGACGGCGCTGTACCGGCTGGCGCCGCCCTCCTTCCTGGCCGGCTACACCTTCGAGTTCAAGAGCGGCCAGAAGCTGGACGAGGCCAAACTCAAGGCCCAGCTGACGCTGGCCGGCTACCAGCATGTCTCCCAGGTGGTCAGCCATGGAGAGTACGCGGTGCGGGGCGGCCTGATCGACCTGTTTCCCATGGGCTCGCTGCAGCCCTACCGGGTGGACCTGTTCGACGACGAGATCGACTCCATCCGCACCTTCGACCCCGACACCCAGCGCAGCCTCTACCCCGTGCCAGAGGTGCGCCTGCTGCCGGGCCGCGAGTTCCCCATGGACGAGGACGCGCGCGCCAAGTTCCGCCAGCGCTGGCGCGAGCTGCTGGAGGGCGATCCCACGCGCAGCCGCATCTACAAGGACATGGGCCAGGGCATTGCCACGGCCGGCATCGAGTACTACCTGCCGCTGTTCTTCGACGAAACGGCCACCGTCTTCGACTACCTGGGCGCCGATGCCACCGTGGTCATGCATGGCGACCTGGAGCCGGCCTTCCAGCGCTTTTGGCAGGACACCAAGGAGCGCTTCCGACTGGTGCAGGGCGACCCCGAGCGCCCGGCCCTGCCGCCCGAGGTGCTGTTCCTGTCCGCCGACCAGTTCTACACGCGTGCCAAGGAGCACGCCCAGCTCGCGCTGCGCCCAGGCACCGAGGACGTGGCCGACAGCGCCATCTTCCAGAAGCTGGAGGACCTGTCCGTGGTGCGCGGCGCGGAAGACCCTCTGGCGCGCCTGCAAAGGCACATTGCCGCCAGCGCCCACCGCGTCCTGCTGCTGGCCGAGTCCGATGGCCGGCGCGAAAGCCTGCTGGACTTCTTCCGCGCCTCGGGCGTGAACCCGCCGGTCTTCGATTCGCTGGCCGAGTTCCAGGGCGATGCGGGCGAGAAGGTGGGCATTGCCACGGCCGGGCTGATGAACGGCTTTGCCTGGGTGGAGGAAGGCCTGGACTTCGTCACCGAGACCGAGCTGTTCGCCACCAGCCCCACGGGCCGCAGGCGCCGCCGGCAGGAGCAGGTCAGCGATGTCGAGGCACTGATCAAGGACCTGTCCGAACTCAAGGTGGGCGACCCCGTGGTGCACTCGGACCACGGCATCGGCCGCTACCAGGGCCTGGTCCACATGGACATGGGCCAGAAGAACCCCGACGGCACGCCGGCCGTGCAGGAATTCCTGCACCTGGAGTACGCTGGCAACGCCGTGCTCTACGTGCCCGTCAGCCAGTTGCAGCTGATCAGCCGCTACACGGGCGTCTCACCCGAGGACGCGCCGCTGCACAAGCTCGGCGGCACGCAGTGGGAAAAGGCCAAGCGCAAGGCGGCCGAGCAGGTGCGCGACTCCGCGGCCGAGCTGCTGAACATCTACGCACGCCGCGCCGCACGCCAGGGCCATGCCTTCCGCTACTCGCCCCAGGACTACGAGCAGTTCGCCAACGACTTCGGCTTCGAGGAAACGGCGGACCAGCGCGCCGCCATCCACGCCGTGATCCAGGACATGATCAGCCCCAAGCCCATGGACCGCCTGGTCTGCGGCGACGTGGGCTTCGGCAAGACCGAGGTGGCGCTGCGCGCGGCCTTCGTGGCCATCACGGGCGGCAAGCAGGTGGCCTTCCTCGCGCCCACCACACTGCTGGCCGAGCAGCACTACCAGACCCTGGTGGACCGCTTCTCCAAGTGGCCGATCAAGGTGGCCGAAGTCTCGCGCTTTCGCTCGGGCAAGGAGATCACGGCGGCCGTCAAGGGCATTGCCGACGGCTCGGTGGACATCGTCGTGGGCACGCACAAGCTGCTGTCCGAGTCCACGCAGTTCAAGAACCTGGGCCTGCTGATCATCGACGAGGAGCACCGCTTCGGCGTGCGCCACAAGGAAGCCATGAAGGCCATGCGCGCCGAGGTGGACGTGCTCACGCTGACGGCCACGCCCATCCCGCGCACCATGGGCATGGCGCTGGAAGGCCTGCGCGACCTGTCCGTCATCGCCACCGCGCCCCAGCGGCGCCTGGCCATCAAGACCTTTGTGCGCAACGAGGGCACGGGCGTGATCCGCGAGGCCGTGCTGCGCGAGCTCAAGCGCGGCGGCCAGTGCTACTTCCTGCACAACGAGGTCGAGACCATCGAGAACCGCAAGCAAAAGCTCGAGGAAATCCTGCCCGAGGCCCGCATCGCCGTGGCCCACGGCCAGATGCCCGAGCGCGAGCTCGAGCGCGTCATGCGCGACTTCGTGGCCCAGCGCTACAACATATTGCTGTGCTCGACCATCATCGAGACGGGCATCGACGTGCCCAGCGCCAACACCATCCTCATCAGCCGCGCCGACAAATTCGGCCTGGCCCAGCTGCACCAGCTGCGCGGCCGCGTGGGCCGCAGCCACCACCAGGCCTATGCCTACCTGATGGTGCCCGACCTGGACAGCCTGACCAAGCAGGCCCAGCAGCGGCTGGAGGCCATCCAGCAGATGGAGGAACTGGGCTCGGGCTTCTACCTGGCCATGCACGACCTGGAAATCCGCGGCGCCGGCGAGGTGCTGGGCGAGAACCAGAGCGGCAACATGATGGAGGTGGGCTTCCAGCTCTACAACGAGATGCTGTCCGAGGCCGTGCGCAGCCTCAAGGCCGGCAAGGAGCCCGATCTGCTCAGCCCGCTGTCGGCCTCCACCGACATCAACCTGCACGCGCCGGCCCTGCTGCCGGGCGACTACTGCGGAGATGTGCACCTGCGCCTGTCCTTCTACAAGAAACTGGCCACGGCCCGCACCAGCGACCAGATCGACACCCTGCTCGAAGAAATCGTGGACCGCTTCGGCAAGCTGCCGCCCCAGGCGCAGACGCTGATCGACGTGCACCGCCTGCGCGTGCTGTCCCAGCCCTACGGCGTGATCAAGGTCGATGCGGCGCCCGGCGTCATCAACATCACCTTCAAGCCCCAGCCGCCGGTGGACCCGATGGCCATCATCCACCTCATCCAGAAGAACAAGCACATCAAGCTGGCCGGCAACGAGAAGCTGCGCATAGAGCGCGCCCTGGACAATCCCAAGGACCGCGCCCAGATGGTGCGCGACGTGCTGCGCAGCCTGGGCCAGCCGCTGGTGGAGGCAAAGGCGGCCCAGCCCGCATAGAAGGGTTGTCCTAGCCATGTTCCTCGAAGCGAG
>NZ_JTKZ01000594.1:0-1120 GCF_000799035.1 Delftia sp. ZNC0008 | reverse complement strand
TGAACCAGGCGGCCGATCCCAGCGCGCCGGCTGCGGCGCCGGCGCGGATCAGGGTGCGGCGCGAGAGCGAGGGCTCGGTCGCCTCGGGAGCATCGAGCGCCCCGAAAGCACCGCAATCTGCGCCATGGGCGCAGCGGCTGTCCTGGGTCCTGTCGATCTCGGTCTGGGTCTTGCGGGTCATGGAACTCCCTCCAAAGCAGTTTCGGGACTGCCGATGCTGTCCGCTGGGTGCCGTGTTTCCAACGACGCAAAACGCGCATCCATATGTGCGTGACAACTAGGAAGGGCGCGGCCCGGCGACATGCGCAAACCGAATAAGCGAACGCGTTTTTCTTCGTAGTGCGCAGGGCGCGGGCTTCGAATAATGGGCTGCATCGACCACTCATACGGAGTCCATGCATGACCTCAGCGACCGGCACCGAGTCCGCCCCGCACGACGCAGCCAGCGATGCGCTTTGGCAGCAGGACACCCAGGCCCTGCACGCCGGCTACCGGGGGCGAGAGCAGCAGCGCAGCGCGGCCGTGCCCATCTACCAGAGCACCTCCTTCGTGTTCGACAGCGCCCAGCACGGCGCCAACCTGTTCGGCCTGGTGGAGGAGGGCGATGTGTACTCGCGCACGGCCAACCCCACGCTGGCGGTGCTGGAGCAGCGCATTGCGGCTCTCGAAGGCGGCGTGGCCGCGCTGGCCCTGGCCTCGGGCATGGCCGCCATCGACGTGGCACTGGCCACGCTGGCCAGTGCGGGCGACCATGTGGTCGTGGCCTCGCAGCTGTATGGCGGCACGCACAACTTCATCGCCCATGTGCTGGCCTCGCGCGGCGTGCAGAGCACGGCCGTGGCCAAGGATGATTTCCAGGCGTTGCGCCGGGCGATAGGGCCGCGCACCAAGGCCGTGTTCGTGGAGTCCGTGGGCAATCCATCGGGCGGCATTGCCGACCTGCGCCAGCTGGCCGATATCAGCCATGCGGCCGGCGTGGCCCTGGTGGTGGACAACACCGTGGCTTCGCCGCTGCTGCTGCGGCCCTTCGACTGGGGCGCCGACATCGTCGTGCATTCGGCCACCAAGGCCATTGGCGGACACGGCAATGTGCTGGGCGGGCTGATTGTGGACAGCGGCC
>NZ_JTKZ01000339.1:0-619 GCF_000799035.1 Delftia sp. ZNC0008 | reverse complement strand
CACGGGGCGGCGCACGCTGTAGACACTGAATCCAGGCCCGTAGGTGCCATAGCGATAGGCGCGCATATTGGTGCCACCCAAGGCATCGAAGCTCGGAGGGGGCGGCAACTGGAAGAAGGTGGACACCCCATCCACGCCGGTGAGGTAGAGGTCAGGCAGGCGTGTCTGGAACACGGCCTTGCCGCCGTTGTATCCGTTGACCTTGCGAACACGCCAGCGCCCGGTACAGATGCGTGTGCCAGGAACGACTTCCGGCGTGAGGATGAAGGGCTGCGGGCTCATCCCGTTGGAGTGCGTGAGCTCCGGCACAAGATCGCCTAGCAAGGCCACCATGGTGATGCCGATCCCGCTCTCGCGCTCGTTCGCTGCATCCTCCGGCCAGATCTCCATGGTGGTCGAGTTGCCGATGCGCACGATGCGATAGGCCGTGCCGTCGGGCAGCCGACCGGCCTCCACTGGATTGGGCACGACCGACAGCCGCGCCATCATGCAGAAGCGGTAAAAGGCCGCATGAGCCATGCCAAGCTGGTTGGCCGAGGCCGGCGAGCCGTGCACGCGCAGCGCCGGCGGGGCCACCGCGCCGATGGGCACGCCGCCGGGCTTATAGGTGTGCGGGTCC
>NZ_JTKZ01000035.1:0-1572 GCF_000799035.1 Delftia sp. ZNC0008 | reverse complement strand
CCACGAAGGCGCGCACCTTGGGCAGCAGGTGGCGCTGCGTGGGATAGACCGCGTAGACATGGCGGGCCTGCGCGGCCTGGTCCGCAAGGTCCAGTGCGACCAGCTGGCCTGCCGCAATCGCCGGCCGCGCCAGGAACGAGGGCAGGGCGCCAATGCCCAGGCCCGCCACCAGCAGGTCGCGCAGCATCAGGCTGTTGTTGACGTTGGCGCGCGCCTCGGACGGCGCCTGGGGAATCTCGCCCGCTTCGCGGGGCGCATGCGCCAGGCTGTAGTTCAGCAGCGCATGGCCGCGCAGCGCGGCGGCACTGGCCGGGCGGCCATGCGCCTGCAGATAGGACGGGGCCGCGCACAGCATCTGCGACAGCGAGGCCAGGCGCCGCGCGATCAGCGAGGAGTCCGCCAGCTCCGCGCTCAGGCGGATGGACACATCGAAGCCCTGGCCCACCGCATCCACCAGCCGGTCTTCCATGGACAGGTCGATCTGCAGCTGCGGATGGCGCTGCATGAAGCGCGCCAGCAGCGGCGACAGCGTGCTCAGCGCAAACGACAGCGGCGCATTCACGCGCAGCCGGCCGGTCACCTGCTGCGACTGCGCGCGCACCGACTGCTCCAGCGCATCGAATTCATCGAGCAGGCGGCAGCACTCGGCGTAGTAGGCCTGGCCCGTGTCGGTCAGGCTCATGCGGCGCGTGGTGCGCTGCAGCAGCACGGCGCCCAGATGGGCTTCGAGCGCGCGCAGCTGCTTGCTCAGCGCGGCCGAGGACAGGTCCAGCGCGTCGGCCGCCTTGGCGATGGAGCCCAGTTCTACGATGCGCCGGAAGGCGCGCAAGGGGGTCAGCGTATCCATGGGGAAAAAGCAAAGAGTGGCGCGCAGCGTAGCAGGCCGCTCGGGTTTGCCGGGGCATGCCTGCGGGGGCAGGGGCGACAATCGCCAGGTACGGCGCGCCCGCCGCGCCCCTTTGTCTTCACCGAATCTGTCCATCCCATGCCCCAGACCACTCCCGCCTGCCCCCAGTGCGGCCTTGAAAACACCTATCCCGACGCCACCAGCTACATCTGCCCCGACTGCGCCTTCGAATGGCCCATGCAGGCCGAAGAAGAGTCCGTCGAAGCCGCCGCTGGCGACGGCATCGTGCGCGACGCCAACGGCAATGCGCTGGCCGACGGCGATGCCGTGATCCTGGTCAAGGACCTCAAGGTCAAGGGCTCGTCCACCGTGCTCAAGAAGGGCAGCAAGATCAAGGGTATCCGCCTGGTCGATGGCGCCGACGGCCACAACGTGGACTGCAAGACCGAACTGGGCTCCATGCTGCTCAAGTCGGAGTTCCTCAAGAAGGCCTGAACATGCTGGCGCTGTCGCTTGCGGTATCGGCGGTCCTCGGGCTGCTGGCGCTGTGGGTGTTTGCGCCCCTGTTCATTGCGCTGACCGCTGGCGCGGTGGTGGCCCTGCTGCTGCTGGCACTGGCCGGCCGTACGGGTCTCACGGGCCGCACCGCGCGCACCCTGCCCGTGGCGGGCTGGTGGGCCGTTGCGCTGTGCGCCGGCGCGGCCTGCGTGGCCATGCTGGTGCTG
>NZ_JTKZ01000391.1:0-593 GCF_000799035.1 Delftia sp. ZNC0008 | reverse complement strand
CCGCTCATAGGCCTCCACCACCGTGGACACCGACACCTGCATGGCCTGCGCCTGCGCGCGCACCGAGGGCAGGCGCGTGCCGGGCAGGCAGGTGCGCGCGGCGATGCGCGACTGGATCTCTTCCATCACCGCCTGGATGCGTGTGCCGCTGCGCATGGCTGCTCTCTCTTCTGTAGTGGATTTGTGTGCATAACAGTTCTTTTGAATTGTATTGGACTGTCTATGGAAGATCCGGCCGTGCAATGGCCCACTGCCTGCTGCAAACCAAGGAGCTTTTTGATGGACAAGACAAGCAGCGGGTGGATCAACGGATTCATCGGCGTGGCGATCTTTGCGGGATCGCTGCCGGCCACCCGCGTGGCGGTCGCCGACCTGGACCCCACCTTCCTGACCTGTGCGCGCGCCAGCATCGCGGCATTGCTGGCCCTGGCCATGCTGCTGGCGCTGCGCCAGCCCCGGCCCGCGCGTGCCGACATGCCTTCACTGGCGCTGAGTGCGCTGGGCGGTGTGGTGGGGTTTCCGCTGCTGACCGCGCTGGCGCTGCAGTACGTCACCTCGGCGCATTCCATCGTCTTCGTGGGCCTGCTACGCGG
>NZ_JTKZ01000043.1:0-3600 GCF_000799035.1 Delftia sp. ZNC0008 | reverse complement strand
CCGCGTGATCAGGGCTTCGTAGAAATCGTCGCAGGCCTGCAGGTTGGGGTGGGTGGACAGCAGCATGGCGGTCTCCTGTGGATGGGGCGTAAGAGGTTCAGGCCGTGGCGGCGGCGCCGCAGGCTCTTTGGAGAGCGGCGCGCACGCCGGCCTCGTCGGGGCGGCGCCAGCGCGCGCAGACATGCTGGTCGGGCCGCAGCAGGTAGCTGGTGCCGGGGCGCGCATCCAGGCGTCTGGCCGCCAGGCCGCGCGCATCGATGAGGTCGGCGTCTGGTGCATGGGCCTCTCCCTCGGCCGCGATGGACAGGTTGAGCACGCCGGGCAGCGCCTGCGCCCAGGCCGGCGTGGGGCCGAAGTGCAGCAGCGTGAAGTCCGGTCCCAGTGCGCGCAGCAGCCAGGCCGTGCCGTCTGCGCCGGGCCGGCGCATGGGCGCATCGGCCAGCACGGCGCCGGGCAGCTGCGTTCCGTCGAAGGTGTCGGTGTCGGGCGTGTTGAGCGCCGAGCCATGCAGCGTGGCCGGCACGGACAGCCGCCCGCTGTTGACGATGCGGCGCGCGAATTCATGGTCGCGCGCCAGGTCGAGCACGGCGTCGCGGAACAGGCGGCTGATCTCGCTCTTGGGCGTGATGAAGTCGGTGGCGCGCGTGGAGTTGCGGATGTTCTCGTCGGCCGCGTATTCGCGCTCGGCGCCATAGGTGGCGATCAGCGAGGCATCGGCCTGGCCGCGCAGCACGCGGTCCAGCTTCCAGGCCAGGTTCTCGGCATCCTGCACGCCGCTGTTGGCGCCGCGTGCGCCAAACGGCGAGACGCCGTGGGCGCTGTCGCCCGCGAAGACCACGCGGCCATGGACGAAGCGGTCCATGCGCAGGCAGGCGAAGGTGTAGACGCTGGCCCATTCCAGCTCGAACGGCGCGTCCTTGCCCAGCAGGGCGCGGATGCGGGGAATGATGTTCTCGGGCTTTTTCTCTTCCTCGGGATCGGCGTCCCAGCCCAGCTGGAAGTCGATGCGCCAGACATCGTCGGGCTGGCGGTGCAGCAGCACGCTCTGGCCCGGGTGGAAGGGCGGGTCGAACCAGAACCAGCGCTCGGTGGGGAATTCGGCATGCATCTTCACGTCGGCGATCAGGAAGCGGTCGCGGAAGATGCGGCCATGGCTTTCCTGGCCCAGCAGGCCGCGCAGCGGCGAGCGCGAGCCGTCGCAGGCCAGGACCCATTGCGCATCGATGCGGTAGCTGCCGTCGGGCGTCTCCACGGTCAGCAGGGCGCCCTCGGCCTGCGGTTCGAGTGCCGTGACCTTGCTGTGCCAGCGTAGGTCGATCAGCGGCAGCTGCAGTGCGCGCTCGACCAGATAGGCCTCGGCGTAGTACTGCTGCAGGTTGATGAAGGCCGGGCGCTCGTGGCCGTCCTCGGGCAGCAGGTCGAAGCGGTACAGCGGCTGGTCCTTGAAGAAGACCTTGCCCAGGTTCCAGGACACGCCCTTGTCCACCATCGCCTGGCCCACGCCCAGGCGGTCCCAGATCTCCAGCGTGCGCTTGGAAAAGCAGATGGCGCGCGAGCCCGTGGACAGCCGGCAGTCGTTGTCCAGCAGCACCACGCGCTGGCCGCGCTGGGCCAGGTCGATGGCCAGCGACAGGCCTACGGGGCCGGCGCCGACGATGACCACGGGATGCCGGGCGGGCGTGTCCGCACCGGCGTCCTGGTCGGCATGGCGCTCGTAGGGGATGTGGATGGCCTGTATGTCTGCGCCGCTGCCGCGCAGCGCTTGCAAGGAGATGGCGGGGTGGGACATGGGGTTCGTCCTCTGTCGTGGGCGTATGAGAGAGAAAAGGCGCAGCCATCCCCGCCGGCATCAGGGAATGCCGGTGCGCGGGCGGGTGCGATGGGCAGGCGTGCCGGTGCTCAGGACCGGCACGCCGCCGTGGTTCAGCCTTCGAGCGCTTCCCACATCTGGCGGTCGCGCTCGGCGGTCCAGATGCGCGGGTCGGCATGGCCCGAGGCCTCGTCGTAGGCGCGGGTCACATCGAAGGGCATGCAGTGGTTGAAGATCACCCACTGGCCGTACTTGGGCTGCAGCTTGGCGAAGGCGGCCTCGTAGACCTTGCGCAGGTCCTGCTGGGCGTCGGCGCCGGCCTTGACCTCGGTCCACAGGTCGCTGATGAAGTCGCGCGTGCCGGCCAGGCCGGCCTGCACCTCGGCCGGCGTCTGCAGCGCGGCGCCCCGGCCGGGCACCAGCTTTTCGGGCTGCAGGGCGGCGATGGCGTCCAGCGTGTGCGGCCAGTCCTGGAAGTAGGCATCGCCCGCATAGGGCGTGGCGCCGAACTCCACCAGGTCGCCGCTGAACAGCACCTTGTCCTGGGGCAGCCAGACCACGGTGTCGCCCTTGGTGTGGCCGCGGCCCAGCTGCAGGATCTGCACTTCCAGCTTGCCCAGCCACAGCGTCATCTTGCCGGTGAAGGTCAGGGTGGGCCAGGTCATGCCGTCGGGCACGCTTTCCACGTTCTGGAACAGGCGCGGGAAGCGGCCGATCTCGCTGGCCTTGTCCTGCTCGCCGCGCTCCACGATCAGGTCATAGGTGTCCTGGCTGGCAATGATGTGCTCGGCGCCTTCCGCGAAGAAGGCCGAGGCGCCCAGCACGCGCACCGCGTGGTAGTGCGACAGCGTGACGTACTTGATGGGCTTGTCGGTGATCTCGCGGATGCGGCGGATCACGTCCTGCGCCATGACGGGCGTGGCCTGGGTGTCGATCACCATCACGGCGTCGTCGCCAATGATGATGCCGGTGTTGGGGTCGCCCTCGGCCGTGTAGGCGTAGGCGTGCTCGGAGAGCTTGTCGAAGCTGACCTGCTTGATTTCGAGGTCGGCGGCGGAGGCAAAGGTCTTGGTGGTCATGGGCATCCTGCTTTTGAAATGGACAAACGCATTTGTTTTTATCGAATGCCTGAATGCTAGGGAAAAATTCAACATTGAACAATTCGTTTGGCATAGTAAAAAACCCTCGGACCCGCAAACTCCGGGTTCCAGCCTTCACAATGCCTGCCATGTCCGATGCCGCCTCTTCCCCGAACAGCCCCGTCTTCCTTCCTGACAGCAGCGATGACGAGCCCGCGCGCGGCCCGCGCGGCATCCAGAGCGTGGAAGTCGGCGGCCAGTTGCTCAAGGCACTGGCACGCACGGGCCGGCGCATGGCGCTCAAGGATCTGGCGCGCGAGGCCGAGATGACGGCGGCCAAGGCCCACCCCTACCTGGTGAGCTTTTGCAAACTGGGCCTGATGGAGCAGGACCGCGCCAGCGGCCACTACGGCCTGGGGCCGCTGGCCATACAGATGGGGCTGATCAGCCTGCAGCAGGCCGATCCCGTGCGCCTGGCGATCGCCGAGCTGCCCGCGCTGGCGCAGGAGGTGGGCAGCACGGTGTCGATTGCCATGTGGAGCGGCCAGGGGCCGACCATCATCCGCGTGGAAGAGGGGCCCACCCATGTCTATGTGGCCATGCGCCACGGCACGCCCGCATCGCTGCGCCACACGGCCACGGGCAAGATCTTTGCGGCCTTTGGCGAGCCCGGGCGCATTGCGCCCCTGCTGGACGCGGAAGGCCACAGCC
>NZ_JTKZ01000806.1:0-1605 GCF_000799035.1 Delftia sp. ZNC0008 | reverse complement strand
GGTGCTCCGGTTCTGGATCATCGGATGTCGCCCTCCACATCCACCTGCACCAGGAAGCCGTGGTCGCCCATCACGCACACGCGGATCGGACCGTACTGCTGCAGCATGCAGCAGCGGTTGTAGGCCCAGGTGGAGAGGCGGTAGCGGCCATGCGCGTCCGGGCCGTGGATGTGCTCTTCCATGGTGGCGTCGCGCCACAGCGGCGGGTACTTGGGCTTCGGTCGCTCCTGGCCACGCATGCCGCGCCGGGGCAGATCGGGGCGGAAATCAAGCATGGGCACCGCCCTCCCCTGCGCTGGCATCGAAGTCCTGCACCTCCATGCCTAGATCCAGGGCCAGGCCGTGCTCCACGCGCGCGCCCTTGGAGCCGCGCCAGCCGGGCAGCATGTAGACCGCATCGCAGGTGCACAGCTGTGGCAGCGCCAGACGCATGTAGCCAGCCCAGCTGCCGCACGCTGGCGCGGGGTTCTCGGCCGGGTTCTCGACGTGGTGGCCTTGGGCGCGCAGCGTGGCGGCTGCACGGTTGAAGGCCGGGTAGTTGAACTCGGGCAGGCCTGTCATGGGCCCGGCGATGTAGATGCGCTTCATGGCCGCGCCCTCCGGAAGGACCACGCGATCATTGCGGCGTCACGCTGGTGCTGATTGCTGCGGCCGGCCCAGCCGGTCAGGCGGCTGAATGTGGAGGCATCGATCTTAGCGCCGTGGGCGCCGCCGGCCTTCGCGCTGGGCGGCATGCCGAAGCAGGCAATGCCGAGGCTGGCGCACAGGGTTTCGATCAGCACGCACCATGCATCGATCTCACCCACGTTACGCGCCATCTTGGCCCGCGCCGCGGCGCTGCCCTGGCCGGTCCAGGTCTTCCGCGCCTTGCGGCTGTCTTCGAAGATTACCAGCGTGGGCGCCCTGCCCTGCAGCGTCTGCAGGATCTGCGCTGGCGCAATCTCCTCCAGCGCCTGCAGCTGGCCGTCCACGATCCAGGCCAGCCCCGTGTGCTTGCCCGGGTCCATGCCCAGCACCGTGATCGGGCCTTGGTGGCCAGCCGGCACCGTCACGCGCGGGGCGGCGGGCGCCACGCGAGCGCCTGCAGCTGCTGCACCACCTGCTGCTCGATGTCCACGAACAGTCGGGACTCGTCCCTGTCCAGCTCCCTGGCCCTGGCCTTGACGTACTCCCACCACCCGGGTTGCTGGGCCAGCTTGACGAGGTGCGCCACGGCTGCCGCGCTGAGATTGATTTGGTGTTGCTGCCATTGATGTTCAGACGACGATGAATTCATGGGTGTCGCTGCCGTGGCTGTTGACCAGCAGCTCGCGCAGACGGCGTTCGGTGGCGCGGTGCGCGCGGATGAAGGTGCGTGCCGAGATCACCTCCAGCACCTGGCCGTAGGCCTCGCCGAACTCGACCAGGTGGCCCAGCTGCACGGCGTTCAGGCGCATCTCCTGGCCGTGGCCGTGCTTGCGGCCCAGGTCCACGACGGCCGCCAAGGCATCAGCAAACAGGCTCTGGGCCTCGGGCTCGGTGAAGACGCCCATGCCCAGCAGCGTTTCGGACAGGTTCGCGGCGTCGGCCAGGTCGCGCCAGTGCTGCACGGTCGGGGATGCGTAG
>NZ_JTKZ01000788.1:0-958 GCF_000799035.1 Delftia sp. ZNC0008 | reverse complement strand
GCGCTTCTGGCATTTCTATGCGCACTTCACGCCGTGGTCGTGGATGTCGGTGGGCGCCCTGCTGCTGCCCGTCTTCGTGGGACTGGCGCTGGCCTTCGTGCTGGCCTGGTGGCTGGGCCGGCCGCAGTGGCTGCGCTGGCTGGCGCCGCTGCTGGCCGTGTCGGCGCTGACCATCACCGCCTATACCGGCGCCGAGCTGATGGCCGTGCGCTCGCGCCCGCTGTGGAACACGCTGTGGGTGCCGCTGAACCTGGCACTCACGGGCTGGCTGGCCACGCTGGGCTGCATGCTGGTGACGGCGCGCTTTCTGCCCGCCCGCCACCGCCCCGATGCCGGCGCCCTGCAGGCGCTGCGCATGCTGGGCCTGGCGCTGGCGCTGTGCCTGCTGGCCATGGTGGTGGTCTGGGCCGTTGCCGGCTGGCTGGGCCAGGGCCGCTCCTTCCAGGCGGCGCTGCAGCTGTGGCAGCAGTTTCCGGTCTGGCGCCTGAGCATGCTGGGCTCGGCCGTGGCCGGTGCCGCCCTGCTGTGGGCCCTGGTGCGGAATGGTCAGCGCATGGCCTGCCCGCGCTACACGCTGGCCCTGGGGCTGGGGCTGGCCGCCGCGGCCTGGGCCTTCCGCTGGGCGCTGTTCATGGGCGTGCAAGGCGTGCCCAAGTACGGCGCGGGCCTGTACATCTACCACATGCCGCTGGGCGGCGACGGCCTGCTGGGCATGCTGGGCGTGGCCGGCCTGTGCATTGCACTGGTGACGCTGGCCACCTGGGCGCTGGAGCTGTTTCCCGCGCGCTCGGCAGCGGCCCGCGCCCTCTGACACCGCCGCCCTGACGACCCCTCACCCATTCACGGAGCGCGGCCCGCCACCGGCCGGCCGCGCCACAGAAAGCCTTTCATGACCGACAAGAAGAAACTCCCCCAAGCCCCCGAAGATTCCCTGGATGCCGAGGCCGCCCGCCCGCGG
>NZ_JTKZ01000878.1:0-492 GCF_000799035.1 Delftia sp. ZNC0008 | reverse complement strand
CCAAGCTCAACTTCACGATCTACCAAGGCGCCACATTCCGGCGGCGCCTGCGCTGGCTCAACCCCGACAAGACACCCATCGACCTGACGGGCTGCACGGCCCGCATGCAGGTGCGCGAGGAGATCGAGTCCACGGCCGCGCTGCTGGAGTTGACCACCGAGAACGGGCGCATTGCCCTGGGAGGTACTGCCGGCACGGTGGACCTGCTGGTCGATGCCAGCACCACTGCCGCCATCGCCTGGACCGGCGGGGTGTTCGATCTGGAAATCGTCCACCCCAGCGGCGCGGTCACACGCCTGGCCGAAGGCTCCTGCTGCGTGAGCCCGGAGGTCACCCGTGACTGATTTGCTGGTCGTGCACGAGACCGAGATCCTGGCCGAGCAGGCCCAGGACTCCGTGCTGGTCGAGCAGGTTCAAGAAACCGAAATCGTTGAGCTGGGACAGCAGGGGCCTCCTGGCCGTCCCGGCGAGCCCGGCCCTGCCGGCGGCGCA
>NZ_JTKZ01000564.1:0-5483 GCF_000799035.1 Delftia sp. ZNC0008 | reverse complement strand
GGGGCGCCCTGGGGGCGCCCTGGGGGCGCCCTGGGCGTGCCCTGCTTACTCGGCCACGATATGGGCCTTGCGCACCACCTCGCCGAAGAGCTTCAGGCGCTCGGCCATCATCTTCTCGAACGCGGCGGGGCTCATCTCCTCGGGCGCGACCACGCCGCGCTCCTTGAGGCTGGCCACCATGGCAGGCGCGGTGGCGGCCTGGCGCACGGCCTTGTGCAGCGTCTGCACGATGGCGTCGGGCGTGCCCGCAGGCGCCGCGATGCCGGTCCAGGAGCTCATGTTGAGCTGGGGATAGCCGACCTCGGCCATGGTGGGCACGTCGGGCAGCATGGGCAGGCGCTGCTCCGAGGCCACGACCAGGGCGCGCACCTTGCCCGACTGCACATGGGGCAGCATGAAGACCAGGTTGTCGAGGATGAACTGCACCTCGTTGCCGATGGCCGCCGTGACCAGCGGCGAGCCGCCGCGGTAGGGAATGTGGGTGGCGAAGATGCCCGTGGCGGCCTTGAGCATTTCCACGTTGAGCTGGCCCATGCTGCCGATGCCGGCGCTGCCGTAGTTGACCTGGCCGGGGCGCTTTTTCACGTACTCGATGAACTCCTGGAAGTTCTTCACGGGCAGGCTGGAATGCACCATCAGCGCATTGGGCTGGCGGCCCAGGATGGCGATGTTCTCGAAGTCCTTGATGGGGTCGTAGCCGATCTTGGGCTGGGTCAGCGGATTGGCCAGGTGGCTGCTTTGCGAGGACACGACCAGGGTGTAGCCGTCCGGCTTGGCGCGCGACACGTACTGCGTGGCGACCGAGCCGCCCGCGCCGGGACGGTTCTCCACCACGATGGGCACGCCCAAGATGCGCGACAGGGGCTCGGCGTACTGGCGGCCCATGATGTCCACCGAGCCGCCGGGCGGAAACGGCACGACCAGCGTGATCGGGCGCGAGGGGTACTTGTCATCGGCGCGTGCGGCCAGCGGCGCCAGCGCGGACAGGCCCGCCAGGCCAAGGCCTGCGCCCAGCAGCTTGCGGCGGGTGGGGAAGGATGCATTCACGGACAGGTTTTTCATGGGTATCAGCGGAGTCAAGGATGGTCGAAGATGGCGAGGGCCACGGCCTGGGCGCGCGGCACGAAGGTGGCCAGCTCGCAGTACTCGCGCTCGGTATGGGGATGGCCGCCCACGGGGCCGGTGGCGCACAGCGTGGGCACGCCCACCGAGGCCGTGAGGCCGCTGTCGGCCGCGCCGCCCGTGAACTCGCCCTGCACGTCGAAGCCCAGCGACTGCGCGCCGCGCCGGTACAGCTGCAGCAGCGCATCGGGCGTGGGCGCCATGGGCAGGGTGCGGCGCACGGCGGTGACGCGGCCCTGGGTGCGGGGCACGGATTCTTCCTCCACGATGGCGCGGATGCGCTCCATCAGCGCATCGGGATCGGTCTGGGCCGTGTAGCGCACATCGAGCTCGGCCTTGGCGTGGGGCGCCACCATGTTCGGCACGATGCCGCCCTGCAGCACGCCCACATTGGTGGTCGTGCCCGTGGCGGGATCGGTCAGCGCATGCAGGGCCAGCAGCTTGCGCGCCATGGCTTCCAGCGCGCTGGCGCCGGCCGCGTGGTTGATGCCGGCGTGGGCGGCCACGCCCTGTACCTCGAACTCCACGGCCATCGATCCCTTGCGGCTGGTCACCAGGTTGCCGCTGACGCGGCCCGGCTCGGCGTTGAAGACGGCGCGCGCACCGCGCACCGTATCCATGATGGTCTGGCGCGTGGCGGGCGAGCCGATCTCCTCGTCGCACGAGAAGAACAGCTTGAGCGGCGCGCCCAGGCCGCCGCAGCGCGCAAAGGCCTCGGCCACGAAGACGTTGAGCACCAGGCCCGACTTCATGTCGGCCACGCCGGGACCGTAGGCCCGGCCTTCTTCCACGCGGAAGGGGCGGCGCGCCACGGTGCCGGCCGGAAAGACCGTGTCCATGTGGCCCATCAGATAGATGGGCGCGCCCTCGCCGGGCCCGGGCACGTCGGCATGCAGCAGCACGCCGTAGCCTGGAACGTCCTCGAAGCGCACGGCCACGCCGGCCGCCTCCAGCCGCTCGCGCAGGGCCTGGGCCACGGCCAGGATGCCGGCTTCATCGCGGCTGCCGCTGTCGATATCGACAATCCTGTGCAACAGATCTTGCATGGCCTGCTGCTGGCCGCCCAGCCAGTCCAGCAGTCTCGCGCGCTGCTGCACGCGGCTTTGTTCGAGGGTATCGTGCATGGTGGAATCTCCAGAGTGCATGCAGTGTTGCACGCGACCCCCTATTTTGCAACACACGTTGCATATACAAGAAAAACATGAAATCACCATTGCAAAAAGCCGCGCTGCTGCTGCCGCAGCGCCTGGCGCAGCAGGGCGCGGAACTGACGGCCAGCGAGCAGACGCTGGCCCAGACCCTGGGCAGCGACTATCCGCATGCGCTGCTGGAATCGGCCACCGCCCTGGCAGCGCGCACAGGCACCAGCGCCTCGACCGTGGTGCGCCTGTTCGCCAAGCTCGGCTATGCCAGCTATGCCGAGGCCCAGCGCGAGGCGCGCGGCGAGGTGACGGCGCTGCTGCAGACGGCTGCCCAGCGCGCGCCCGTGCTGCTGGGCGCGCAGCGCAGCCTGAGCGAGTGCGTGGACGATGCACTGCTGCACGACCAGCACAACATCCAGTCCACGCGCGAGGGGCTGGACATGGCGGCCTTCGAGGCCATGGCCCGGCAGCTCGCGCAGGACGAGGGCCGGGTATTCGTGCTGGCCCAGCTCAACAGCTCGCCGGTCTCCGCCTGGCTGGCCCTGCACCTGAACATGTGCCGCCCCGGCGTGCAGCAGCTGGATGCAGGCGCCATCGCCCCGGCCGACCAGCTGCTGTGGGTAGGCCCCACCGACACGCTGCTGGCCTTCAGCGTGAGCCAGTATTCACGCGGCACCTACGAGGTGGCGCAGCGATTTTCGGAAGCCGGCGCCCGGGTGCTGGCCATCACCGACAGCCCCACGGCCCCCCTGGCCACCGTGGCCCACCACTGGCTGCAGGTGCGCACGGCCAATGCCTCGCCCTTTCACTCCTACACGGCAGCCTTCTACCTGTGCAATGCCCTGGTCTCGGCCGTGGCCCAGTTGCGCCATGCCGATGTGTCCGAGGCGCTTGCCCGGCGCGACGCGCTGTGGAGGGAGTTCAACCACCAGCTGATCAGGACGCCCGAGCCGCGCGGGCCGGCTCGCGCCGCGCGCAAGCCCACCGCGCGCAGGTCTTCTACATAGACCAGTAGTACTTGAAGCTCAGCGTGGCCTCGCGATCCACGCCGCGGAAGATGCCTGCGAAGTACCTGCGGTTGAACAGGTTGTTGATGTTCAGCGCGATGCGGTACTGCGGCGTCTCGTAGGCCAGCGCCAGGTCGGCCAGCGTGGCGGAGTCGTTGATGTTCAGCGTGCCGTCCGCCGCCACGTTGTAGGGAGAGCGACCCTTGTAGCGCAGGCCGCCGGCCACCATCAGGCCCGGCACCGCGCGCGGGCGGTAGTCCAGCCACAGGCTGGCCATGTGGCGTGTGGTCTGTATGGTCTGGCGGCCGATTTCGGCGGGCCGGTTGCTCTGCGTGGTGCGCGGGTCCAGGTAGGTGTAGCTGGCCAGCGCGTTCAGCTCGCGCGTGAGCGCGAAGCGGCCTTCCAGCTCCAGCCCCGTGGAGCGCACCTCGCCCGTCTGGATGCTGAAGCGCGGGTGGTCGGGGTCCAGCGTGGTGACGTTGGTCTGGCGCAGGTCGAAGACCGAGGCCGTGATCAGCGAGGTGCTTCCCGGAGGCTGGTACTTCACGCCCGCCTCGTACTGCTTGCCGCGCCGGGGCTCGAACGGATTGCCGTCGTACTGCAGGCCCGTGACCGGATCGAAGGAGGTCGCATAGCTCGCATAGGGCGCCCAGCCGCTGTCGAACAGGTAGAGCAGGCCCGCGCTGCCGGTGGTGGCGCTGTCGCTCATGTGCGGCTGGGTGCTGCTGTTCTGCGTGGTGCGCGCCTGGTCATGGCGCAGGCTGAGATTGGCCACCCAGCGGTCCCACTTGAACTGGTTGAGGGTGTAGATGCCGGTCTGGCGCAGGTCCGTGCGGCTGTCCTCCAGCTCTGGATAGGCGATGGACTGGCCATAGGCAGGGTCGAGCATGTCCAGGTCGGGCACATCCCAGCCAAAGCCCAGGCCGCCGCGCTCCCTGTACTTCACATGGTCCATGCCAAAGGCCAGCCGGTGCTGCAGCCCGCCCCATCGCAGGTCCTTGTGCAGGCGGGTGTCCAGCGCCAGCGTGCGGCCCTTGGTGCGCTGGGCCAGGCTGGCGCGCGAGACGCTTCGGCCGTCGGCCAGCACGTCCATGGCGTAGATATGGCGGTAATCGATGTCGATGGTGGAGTAGCGCAGGTTCTGCGTGAGCTGCCAGCCGCTGTCGGTCTGGTGCGAGAACTCGTAGCCCAGCGATCGCGTGTCGCGGTCGAAGCGGTCGAAGGACGGGTCGCCGGCGGTCAGGTGCGCAGGCAGGTCCTTGATCTGCGGGTAGGTGAACAGGCTGGGCCACCAGGACTTGGGCGTGCCGCGCTCGCGCGAGTAGCTGCCCAACACGGTCAGGTGGGTGCGGCCGGAGAGGTTCCAGCGCAGCGAGGGCGCGATGGAGATGCGGTCATCGCGCGAGCCCACGGTGCGTCCGTCGCTGTCACGCGCCTTGAGGTTGAGCCGGTACAGCAGGTCGCCCGAGGCATCCAGCGCGCCGCCCAGATCGGCCGTGGCCTGGGCGCGCTGGTAGCGGCCATAGGACAGGCCCACGCTGTTCACATGGTCGGCCTCGGGTTTCTTGGAGACCACGTTGATCACGCCGCCCGGCCGCCCCTGGCCAAAGAGCACGGAGGCCGGGCCCTTGATGACCTCGATGCTGTCCAGCTCGTCGATCTCGTCGTTCCACGAACCATAGGTGCCGGCCGAGAACTGCCGCAGCCCGTCCTTGTAGTAGGAGCTGCCATCGCTGAAACCCCGGATGATGGCGCCCGTCATGCGCAGGTCCGCGCCCGTGACTTCGGTGGACACGCCGGCCGTGTACGACAGGGCCTGCTCGATGCTCTTGGGCGCCTGGTTCTGCAGCTGCTCCTGGGTGACGATGGAGATGGAGCGCGGCGTCTCGATCAGCGGCGTGTCCAGCTTGGTGCTGGCGCTCCTGCCGCTGCCCACGTAGCTGCCCGGCGCGGCCATGCGCTGCGAGGTCACGTTGACCGTGGACAGCGTGGTGCCCGCCGACGCCTGCGGCGCAGGCTCAGGCGCAGGCGCCTTTCGCAGCGTGAACGTGCCCTGCTCGGTGCTGTGCGCGGTCACGCCGGTGCCGGCCAACAGCCGGTCCATGGCCTCCTGCGGCGTGAAGCTGCCCCGGAGGGCCGGCGCCTGGCGGCCGCCCAGCACGGCTTCGTCGTACAGCACCTGGAACTGGGTCTGGCGGCCAAAGGCACGCGG
>NZ_JTKZ01000273.1:0-4821 GCF_000799035.1 Delftia sp. ZNC0008 | reverse complement strand
CCACTGGAACAGCAGCGCGATCACGAGGATGGCAAGGGCGGCAAGACGGGGCCGGGTCATGGAAGAGGGCATGGCAGAAGTGCGGGATTGTCGGGCATGGCGTTTGACCCCAATCGCGACTGCCCCATGCCGGCGAGTCTAGGGCGGCGCAGCGACCCGGCGCTGTCGGGCACATGACAAATTTGTCATCTCCGGAAACCCTTGCCTGCCCCGACAATGCTCGGCATGAAAGTCCTGGTCATCGAAGACGAAACCAAGCTGGCCGACTACCTCCGCAAGGGCCTGACCGAGGAGGGGTTCGTGGTCGATGTCGCGCACAACGGCATCGACGGCCTGCACCTGGCCACCGAGCTGGCCTACGACCTCATCGTGCTCGACGGCATGCTGCCCGGCATCGACGGCCTGGCCGTGCTGGCGGCGCTGCGCCAATCGCGCCAGACGCCGGTGCTGATGCTGACGGCGCGCGGCCAGGTGGAGGACCGCGTGCGCGGCCTGCAAGGCGGCGCCGACGACTACCTGGTCAAGCCCTTCGCGTTCTCCGAGCTGGTGGCGCGCATGCATGTGCTGCTGCGCCGCGGCGGCGGCACGGCCCAGCCTGCGGCCGAGGCCACCACGCTGCGCATGGCCGACCTGGAGCTGGACCTGATACGCCGCCGCGCCACGCGCGCCGGCCAGCGCCTGGACCTGACGGCCAAGGAATTCAACCTGCTGAGCCTGCTTCTGCGCCGCCAGGGCGAGGTGCTGTCGCGCACCGAGCTGGCCTCCCAGGTCTGGGACATGAATTTCGACAGCGAGACCAATGTGGTCGAGGTGGCCGTGCGCCGCCTGCGCCTGAAGCTGGACCAGCCCTTCGCGCAGCCCCTGCTGCACACGGTGCGCGGCATGGGCTATGTGCTGGAGTCGCGCGCACCGTGAGCGTTGCCCCTGCCGACATTCCCCACCTGGGCCGGCGCCTGTCGCGCTGGCTGGCCCTGCAGACCATGCTGGGCCTGGGCCTGGTGTGCGCGGCCGTCTACGG
This sequence comes from Delftia sp. ZNC0008, assembly GCF_000799035.1. NCBI lineage: Bacteria > Pseudomonadati > Pseudomonadota > Betaproteobacteria > Burkholderiales > Comamonadaceae > Delftia > Delftia sp. ZNC0008. The sequence goes on along the minus strand of NZ_JTKZ01000273.1, from coordinate 3,803 downwards.
GGTGGCATCGATGACGCTGGAGCAGCACCAGCACGAGACGCTGGACCTCAAGCAGCAGGCCGTGCTGCACCTGATGACCGAAAGCCGCAGCGCCCACAACGAAGCCGGGCTGGCCCACATGCTGGACGACTTTCTCACGGGCCTGGACGAGATGTCGCTGCGCATCACCGACCTGCAGGGCCGCGTGCTCTACGAACGCCTGCGCACGCCCAAGAATCCCGGCCGCACGCTGCAGCGCAGCTTCGAGGTCGTGCTGGCCGACTCCGGCCAGCAGGCCCGTGCCCAGCTCACGCTGGACCGGGCCGAAGACGACCGGCAACTGTCCCTGCTGGCCTGGACGCTGGCCCTGGCTGCCGTGGGCGGCGCCCTGCTGGTGTCGCTGACCGGCATCTGGCTGGTGCGCCTGGGCCTGGCGCCGCTGCGACAGCTGACCGAGCAGACGCGCCAGCTGTCGGCCCAGGACCTGCAGCGGCGCCTGGACGACAGCGGGCAGCCGCAGGAGCTGCGGCCGCTGATCGCACAGTTCAACGCCCTGCTGGAGCGGCTGTCCGTGGCCTACCGGCAGATGGAGGCCTTCAACGCCGACGTGGCCCATGAGCTGAACACGCCGCTGACCACGCTGATCAGCAGCTGCGAGCTGGCCCTGCGCAAGCCGCGCAGCGAGGCCGAGCTGCGCGAGGTGCTGGCTTCCAACCTGGAGGACCTGCGGCGCATGGCCGGCATCGTGGCCGACATGCTGTTTCTCTCCCAGGCCGACCGCGGCCAGGGCGCGCGCCTGGCGCCCTGGGCCAGCCTGGCCGCGCTGGCCCATGAGGTCATCGACTTCCACGAGGCCGCGCTGCAGGAGGCCGACCTGCAGGTCGTCGTCCAGGGCGACGCGGCCGCCGAGGTCGATGCGCGGCTGCTGCGCCGGGCGCTGTCCAACCTGCTGGGCAATGCCACACGCTATGCACAGCGCGGCTCCACCATCACCGTGCAGATCGGCGCCCGGCCCTGTACCCACCACGGGGGCGCCGGCGATGTGGCGCTGGCGGTGCTCAACCGGGGCCCGGCCATCGATCCCGTCCACCTGCCACGCCTGTTCGACCGCTTCTACCGCGCCGACGCCGCGCGCAGCCAGGCCGACCGCAACCATGGCCTGGGCCTGGCCATCGTGGCCGCCATCGCGCGCATGCACGGCGGGCGCTGCTTTGCCGAGTCCGAGGGCGGCTTCACGCGCATCGGCCTGGAACTGCCCGACAGCCCGAGCCCGCCGCGCGATTCCCCGGCCTGAACACAGGCACCGGAGCGGCGGCACAATGGCGCCCCATGACGCAAGACGCCCCCTCCTCCTACGCAACGCTGCTGGCCGAAGGCAATGCCCTGGTGGCCCAGGCGCAGCGGGCCGCCACCCAGGATTTCGCCCAGGCCCGGGCGCTGTGGCAGCAGGCCGGCAAGCATTTCTATCTGGCCCACAAGGCCGACCCGGACCAGGCGGAAGCCGCGTTTCGCCTGGCCCAGGCCTGGATGGCCGAAGCCCATGCGCTGCAAAAGGAAGACTCGCCAGACGCCGTGGTGATGTGGCGCAACGCCGCCGCGCAATGCGAGCTGGCGTTCGACCTGGAGCCCGAGAACGGCCGCCTGGCCATGACGGCCGCCAGCTGCCACATGTTCGGCGGCCAGCATGACGCGGCCAAGGCCTGGCAGCAGATCGGCCAGCATCTGCTGCCGCCGGCGCCCGAAGGCGACGGCGCCTGAAGCCAGGCTACAGCGCGATCAGCTTGAACACGGCCCGCGCCGTGCACACGGCCTGGCCCGCGCTGTCCAGCACATCGCCCTCGCAGAACACGGTGCGCGCGCCTGCGCGCAGCACGCGGGCCTCGATCAGCAGGTCGGTGGTGGCCGATGCCAGGAAATGCGTGCTCATCTCGATGGTCACCACGCCCAGCCGCAGCGGGTTGGACGAGCGCGCGGCCGCGCTCAGCGTGAAGTCCAGCGCGCTCATCAGCGCGCCGCCATGGCCATGCCCCCGGCTGTTGGCCAGGTGCGGGCGCATGGGCAGCCGCGTGCGCGCCAGGCCGGGCGCCAGGCTCACGGGCTCCAGGCCGATATGGGACATGAAGGGCACGTCGATGCCGAAGTAGCCGCGCGCCAGCGCGGCGGCCTCCAGGTCCGGGGTGGTGGAGATTCCAACGGCGTTCATCCGATCTCCGCAATCGCCTGGCCTTCGGCCACCAGCTCGCCCACGGCCACGAGCATGCGGCGCACGACGCCTGCCACCTCGCTTTCCACGGGAATCTCCATCTTCATGGACTCCACGATGATGAGGGTGTCGCCCAGGGCGACGGTGCCGCCTTCGGCGGCTTCCACAGCGGCCACGAGGCCGGCGATGGGGCTTGTGATCATGTTCGGGATGGTGGTCATGGGTAGGGCTTTCAAAGGGGGGCCAGTACGCGCTGGGCGATGCCGGTGTCGATGCGCAGGTCCAGGAAATCGGCGTGGCCCAGGATGCGTTCGATGAAGGGGATGTTGGTCTTCACGCCCTCGATGCGGGTCTGCGCCAGCGCCTGGCGCAGCCGTGCGATGGCCTGGGCGCGGTCGCTGCCATGGGCCACGAGCTTGGCGACCATGGGGTCGTAGAAGGGCGTGACGCTGCAGCCCTGGGCATAGCCGGTCTCCACGCGCAGGCCTTCGCCCTGGGGCATCTCGAATCGGTCCAGGCGCCCCGGCGAGGGCAGGAAGCGCACGGGGTCCTCGGCATAGATGCGCGCCTCGATGGCATGGCCGCGGGCCACGGGTTCGGCGGGCAGCACCTCCCGCATGCGCTCGCCGGCGGCCAGGCGGATCTGGGCCTCGACGATGTCGATGCCCGTGATCTCCTCGGTCACCGCATGCTCGACCTGCAGCCGCGTGTTCATCTCCAGGAAGACAAAGCCGTGCTGCGGCGTGTAGAGCATCTCCACGGTGCCGATCACGTCATAGCCCGTGCGCGCCAGCAGGCCAGCCAGCAGTTGCCGCATGTCGGCCAGGGCCTGCGCGGGAATGCCTGCGGGGCGGGCCTCTTCCACCACCTTCTGGTGGCGGCGCTGCACCGAGCAGTCGCGCTCGAACAGCACGCGCACCTCGCCATGGCGGTCGGCCAGCACCTGGAACTCGATGTGGCGCGGCGCCTCGATCAGCTTTTCCAGGTACAGCTCGGCCGTGCCGAAGTACTTGGCGGCCATGCCGCTGGCCTTGGACCAGGCGGCCTCCAGCTGCGGTGCATCGTGCGCGGGCAGCATGCCGATGCCGCCGCCCCCGCCTGCGGGCTTGACCAGCACGGGAAAGCCGATGCGCGCCGCCTCGGCCTGCGCCTCCTGCACGCTGTGCAGCACGGCCGAGCTGGCCGCCTGCGGCATGCCCTGGGCGGCCATGAAGGCCCGCGCCTGGGTCTTGTGGCCCAGCGCGCGTATCCAGTGCGGCGAGGGGCCGATGAAGCACAGGCCCTGGCGCTGCACGGCCTCGGCGAACTCCGCGTTCTCGGAGAGAAAGCCGTAGCCCGGGTGCACGGCATCGGCGCCGGTCTCGCGCGCCACCTGCAGCAGCCGCGCCTGGTCCAGATAGCTTTGCGCGGCGGGCGCAGGGCCTATGCACACGGACTGGTCGGCCGCGCGCACATAGGGCAGGCCGGCATCGGCCTCGGAGTACACGGCCACGGATTCAAGGCCCATGCGCCGCAGCGTCCGGATCACGCGTGCGGCCACGGCGCCCCGGTTGGCGACCAGCACGCGGCGGATGGGGTGCGGGGCGCCGCTCATGCCGCCTCCGAGGACGCCGCTGGCGCG
>NZ_JTKZ01000400.1:0-2536 GCF_000799035.1 Delftia sp. ZNC0008 | reverse complement strand
CCGCGTTCCTTGGCCAGCTCGATGCACTCGTTGAGCACCACGCGCCAGGGCACGTCCATGCAGTGCTGGAATTCATAGACGCCTATCCACATGCTGGCGTGCTCGATGGGCGAGATCTCGGCCATGGTGCGGTCCAGCTTGGGGGCGATCAGTGCGTCCAGGTCCACCTGGGAGTTGATGCAGCCGCGCAGCAGCGCGTCGTAGTGCACCGAGTCGGCCTTGTGAAAGCCCGACAGGTCGCGCGTGAAGCGGTCGATGGCCTCCACGTCGTTGCCGCCCACCAGGTGCTGGTACAGGGCCTGCAGCGCGAATTCACGCGCGCGGCTGCGGTTGGACTTGGAGGCGGCCTTGCGCGCGCCGGTGCTGGTCAGGCCGGTGCGGCTCTGGCGGGGAGGGCGTGCGGAGGCCGGTGTGGAGTGTTCGTCGCTCATGGTCGGTCAATGGTTTGGAGCAGGTTGGCCATTTCCACGGCGACCCGGGCCGCGTCGCGTCCCTTTTCGGTCTGGCGTGCAATGGCCTGCTCGGTGTTCTCGGTGGTGATGATCGCGTTGGCGATCGGCAGCTGGTAGTCCAGGGCCAGGCGCGTGACACCCGCGCCCGATTCGTTGGCCACCAGCTCGAAGTGGTATGTCTCCCCACGGATGATGCAGCCCAGCGCCACCAGGGCGTCGTAGCGGTCGGACTCGGCCATCGCCTGCAGCGCCACGGGCACTTCGAGGGCGCCGGGCACGGTGACGTGGTCGATGTTTCCGGCCTGCACGCCCAGGGCCAGCAGCTCTTCGCGGCAGGCCTGGGTCAGGCTGTTGGTGATGCTTTCATTGAAGCGGGCCTGCACGATGCCAATGCGCAGTTGCGCACCATCAAGATTCAGGGCCTGGCCCTTTTCTGCGTTCAACATTTCTTATTCCTTGGGGATGTAGCCGCTGATTTCGAGGCCGTAGCCGGCCATGCTGGGCAGGCGGCGCGGCTGGCCCATGAGCTGCATGCGCTGCACGCCGCACTCGCGCAGGATCTGCGCGCCCACGCCATAGGTGCGCAGGTCCATGCGGCCGCGCTCGGGCGCCTGGGCGGCGCGTGCGCTGCCGTCGAACTGGGCCAGCAGCTGGTCGCCGCTTTCGCCGCAGTTGAGCAGCACGGCCACGCCGTGGCCCTGGCGGGCGATGTATTCGAGGCTGGTGTCCAGGCTCCAGGAATGCAGGGTGCGGCCGGTCTCCAGCGCGTCCAGCACGGACAGCGGCTCATGCACGCGCACGGGCACGGGCGTGTCGGCATCCCACTGGCCCTTGACCAGGGCCAGGTGCACGGACTGGCTGGGCAGGTCGCGGAAGGCATGGGCGATGAACTCGCCATGCGCCGTCTGCAGCGGGCGCTCGCCGACCTTGCTGAGCAGAGTTTCGTTGCGGCTGCGGTACTGGATCAGGTCGGCAATGGTGCCGATCTTCAGGCCGTGCTCGGCCGCGAACAGCTGCAGGTCGGGCAGGCGGGCCATGGTGCCGTCGTCCTTCATGATCTCGCAGATCACGGCGGCGGGGCTGCAGCCGGCCAGGGCGGCGAAGTCGCAGCCGGCCTCGGTGTGACCGGCGCGCATGAGCACGCCGCCGTCGACGGCCTGCAGCGGGAAGATGTGGCCCGGCTGGACCAGGTCCGTGGGCTTGGAGTCCTTGGCCACGGCGGCCTGCACGGTACGGGCGCGGTCGGCGGCGGAGATGCCGGTGGTCACGCCCTCGGCCGCTTCGATGGAGACGGTGAAGGCCGTGCTGTACACGGTGCCGTTGCGCGCGGCCATGGGCGGCAGCTTCAGGTATTCGCAGCGCTCGCGCGTGAGCGTCAGGCAGATCAGGCCGCGGCCGAAGCGCGCCATGAAGTTGATGGCCTCGGGGGTGACATGGTCGGCGGCCAGCACCAGGTCGCCTTCGTTCTCGCGGTCTTCCTCATCGACGAGGATGACCATGCGGCCCGCGCGCATGTCGGCAATGATGTCTTCCACCGGCGAGATGGGCACGGGGGACGTGGAGTTGTTCATGGAGTGCCTTCTGGAGGAGCCGGGTCGTGCGGACGGGGCGCGGCACACGCGCCGGCTCCCTCGGCCTGGCAGGCGTCAGAAGTGGGCTTCCAAAGAACGTGTGGCGCGGCGCAGCCGCTGTCGGCAATCGGCATGACCCGGAATGACCTTGCGAAAGCGCACATTCTATTCCAGCGGCCATCGGCCGCAGGCGGCGCGGGCTTTGGCCGGATTCAGGGGCCGGGGTCCTGCAGCACCACATCGCCTTCGGGATAGGCGATGCAGGGCAGCACGCAGCCCTCGGCCCGCTCCTCGCGCGTCACGCCCGGCCATTCGATCTCGTAGCGCACGCTGCCCGACACCAACTGCCCGATGCAGGTGCGGCAGGTGCCGTTGCGGCAGGAACTGGGCCAGTCCACGCCGCCCTGCTCCAGCGAGTGCAACAGCGGCTGGTCGGCCCAGGCATCGACCTGCAGACCGCTGGGCGTGAGGCGGGCGGTGAAGAAGGGCGGGGAAAAAGGGGAGGAGACGCGG
>NZ_JTKZ01000075.1:0-811 GCF_000799035.1 Delftia sp. ZNC0008 | reverse complement strand
CGCAAGGCCGAACTCGACGCCCAGATCGCCCAGGCCCAGGCCGAGCGCAAAGCCGAGGGCATCGCCGCGGTGCGCGCGCTGATCGCAGAGCACGGCCTGACGGCTGCCGATGTCTTCCCCCAGGGCAAGGCCAAGGGCAGCGTTGGCACCCCGAAGTACCGCGACCCAGCTACCGGCGCGACCTGGACGGGCCGGGGCAAGCCGCCGAACTGGATTCTGGGGAAGGAGCGTGAGCAGTTCCGCATTAGCTTAGGCTAGAAAAATTAAGTGGGCATTTGCTTTAATGCTCTGCCCCATTTTGCTGAGCCGAATCTATCCGCTCACTCTGCAGAGGCATGCCGGCAGCTGACGACACCTGCCAGAGAGTAGCGCCGACCTGCAGCAAAACAGCGAGTCGAGCGTCATAGTTCCTACCAGCTGGACACATTTCACTTATCACCTGTGCCACCGCATGAACAGCCTCAGTTGGAGATATTTGTGTCCCAAGGTTAGCTAGTTCAATGATTGCATTGATGCTTTCTTTGCGGTCCATCTTGGCTCCATGGGTAGCAAGCTAACTGCAACCTCAGGCTTTCATTTCATCATTGCCAGTCAGCCAACAACCATGATTGCAGTCAGAAAAATATAGGCAAACTATATCGAAACGACCACATGATAGTCGATAGTTCATTAGCTCAACACCTTTAGCAATCTCAATGATTATTAATTGATAATTAAATATCAATAGATTACTCAAAAACTTCAAATCCAGAAGAATTGAACAAAACAAGATGACCGACTACAAGACCCTTTTGCAGCAAAAAGCCGAGCT
>NZ_JTKZ01000240.1:0-1430 GCF_000799035.1 Delftia sp. ZNC0008 | reverse complement strand
CCGCGTACCAGCCTGACCTTGCTGGGCATCGTCATCGGCGTGGCCTCGGTGATTGTGATGCTGGCCATTGGCGAGGGCGCGCGGCGCAAGGTGGTCGAGCAGATGGGGACCATGGGCACGGCCATCCTCTACATGGGCAGCAAGCCGCCGGCCACGGGCGGGCCGGCCGGGCAGATGACCGAGGAAGACCTGGCCGCCGTGCGCGAACTGCCCGAGATACGGCGCGTCATGCCCGTGATCGGCGACCCCATCACCGTGCGCTACGGCAAGGCCGACAAGCAGATCTACGTGTTCGCGGCCAGCGAGGAGATGCCCCTGGTGCACCACTGGAAGGTGGCCCAGGGCCGCTACTACACCGAGGCCGAGGACCGCGACCTGGCGCCCCTGGTGGTCCTGGGCCACAAGGCGCACCAGCATTTCTTCCCCGACACGCCCAACCCGCTGGGCCGCCAGCTGATCATCGGCACATCGGCCTTCGAGGTCATCGGCGTGATGAGCGAGCGCGGCGCGGACTCGGGCGCGCAGAACTATGACGACATGGTCTTCATTCCCTACCGCTCGGGCCGGGCGCGCGTCTACCAGTCGCAGACCCAGCCCGACTATGTGGTGATCGAGGCCATGTCCTCCGACGTGGTGCACGAGGCGGAGGAGGCCATGCGCAAGCTGCTGCTGGCGCGCCACGGCGGGCGCGAGGACTTCGGCATCGGCAACGCGGCCGCGCGCATCCAGGCCGAGGCGGCCACGCGCCAGAGCATGGCGGTGATGCTGGGCCTGATTGCCGCCGTTTCCCTGGTGGTGGGCGGCATCGGCGTGATGAACGTGATGCTGATGACGGTGCGCGAGCGCACGCGCGAGATCGGCATCCGCATGGCCACGGGCGCGCGCCAGCGCGACATCCTGCGCCAGTTCCTGACCGAGGCCAGCCTGGTCACCTTCGTGGGCGGCACGGTGGGCCTGCTGGCCGGCCTGGCCGTGGGCGTGGTGCTCATCGTGGCGGGCGTGCCCGTGGTGTTTTCGGTGCGCGCCATGCTGGGCGCCTTTGCCTGCGCCGTGGTGACGGGCCTGGTGTTCGGCTACATGCCGGCCAAGACGGCGGCGCGGCTGGACCCGGTGCGTGCGCTGGCGGGAGAGTGAGATGAAGGACATGAACGACAAGACGCTGGGAAATGCGCGCCTGGGCTGCATGGCCCTGGCCCTCGCGGCACTGGGCGGCTGTGCCGCGCAGCAGACGATGCCGGACAGGACAGCGCCTGCGCTGGCCGCTTCGTGGAAGCAGCAGGGCGAAGCCGTCCCTGCCTCCGTCTCACCCCAGTGGTGGCAGGCCTTTGGCAGTGCGGAGCTGGGCGGCATGGTGCAGGCCGCCCAGGACCAGAGCCTGGACATGGCTGCCGCCATGGCCCGCGTGCGCCAGGCCGAGGCGGCCACGCGCC
>NZ_JTKZ01000410.1:0-2128 GCF_000799035.1 Delftia sp. ZNC0008 | reverse complement strand
CCGCGTAACCGGCCTGGCGCGCGGCCTCCAGCGCGGCGACGGCGTCGCGGCGCAGCTGGTTCAGGGCCGAGGCCGGCACGAACCAGGGCTGGCTCAGCTGCAGGCCGATGTCATGCACGGAGAAGATGGTGGCGCCGAAGCGGCCCAGCTGCTCGCGCAGCGTGGCCTCGGCACGGGCTGCGTCGGTGGCGGCCTGGTGTTCCTGCACGATGGCGGCAGTGGCGGTGAAGCCGTCCTCGTCGGTCAGCGTGAGCGCAAAGCCGTCGGGTGTTTCCTTGAGTTCGGCCCACAGGCCGATGCGGCGGTCGCTGGACTTCTTGTCCAGCGTGCGCACCCAGGCCATGTCGCGGTTGCGGTTGACTTCCAGGCCCTTGCGCAGATCCTTGAAGCCGGCGATGGGGTCCTTGGGGAACAGGCGCCACAGCGACTTCTTCGCATCCACCGACTCGGCGCGGTTGATCTGCAGGCCCACCAGTTCCTTTTGCAGGTCGTAGTAGCACAGGCCGTCGCCGTTGTGCAGTTCGGTGTCGCGGCTCGAGGTCTCGATCTCCACGAAGTTCTCGCCCACCTTGGTGACCCAGCCGATGGCGCGGCCCGGTGTCTTGGGCGTGTCGAAGGCGCCGATGTCGTCCTTGCGGCCGTTGACGAAGTAGTCGGTGAACTCGCGGTTGAAGTTCTGGTCGGGGTCGGGCGTGAAGCTGAACGTGGTGCTGCCCGAGGATGAGCGCGCCAGGGGCGTGTCGGAGAATTCGCGCTCCTCGATGATTTCGTCCAGCAGCTTGCGGTAGTGGGCCGTGATGTTCTTCACATAGCCCATGTCCTTGTAGCGGCCCTCGATCTTGAAGCTGCGCACGCCGGCGTCGATCAGTGCGCGCAGGTTGTCGCTCTGGTTGTTGTCCTTCATGGACAGCACGTGCTTTTCGTGGGCAATGATGCGGCCGCTGGCGTCCAGCACCTCGTAGGGCAGGCGGCAGGCCTGGTTGCAGTCGCCGCGGTTGGCGCTGCGGCCCGTGTGGGCGTGGGTGATGTAGCACTGGCCCGAGTAGGCCACGCACAGCGCGCCGTGCACGAAGAATTCGATGGTGGTGCGCGCCGGGTCGGTGGCCGCACGCACGGCGGCGATCTGCTGCAGGTCCAGCTCGCGCGCAACGACGATCTGCGACAGGCCGGCGTCCTGCAGGAAGCGCGCCTTCTCGGGCGTGCGGATGTCGGTCTGGGTGCTGGCGTGCAGCTGGATGGGCGGCAGGTCCAGCTCCAGCAGGCCCATGTCCTGGATGATCAGCGCGTCGGCACCGGCCTCGTAGATCTGCCAGGCCATCTTGCGCGCGGCCTCCAGTTCATCGTCTCGCAGGATGGTGTTGAGCGTGATGAAGATGCGGCTGCCGAAGCGGTGCGCGTGGTTGATCAGGCGCTGCAGGTCGCGGATGTCGTTGCCCGCCGTGGCGCGCGCGCCGAAGGCCGGGCCGCCGATGTAGACGGCGTCGGCGCCATGGTTCACGGCCTCGATGCCGATGTCGGCATCGCGCGCGGGAGACAGGAGTTCGAGCTGGTGGGGCAGGAGGGACATGGGGCTTTGTGGTGTTCTGTGTTCGTACCCGCACCGGCGTGGGGGGGCCGGGCGTCGGGCGCAATGCGGGGGAAACTGGCCCCCACGCTACCCTTGCTGCGCAAGGTCCGCTGCCCCCCAAGGGGGCCGCTTTTTGTCTTGGGGCGGTCCGGCGACGAAAACCTCGCAGCCCGCTTGCGGTGAGGCGCAGCATTATCGCCGCAGCCCCGAAAAAACGCGCGCCAGGGGGTATGCGCCCGATGCCCGGACGCGCAGCGCCGGTTTTTGCCTATCCTTTAGGATGCGCACTGCACGGGCCGGGCCGCCATGCCGGACACCCTGGCCCGTGCCTGCTCCGCCCTCTGCCTGGTGCGCTTTCGCTGCGCCAGTCCTTGACCGGCCGGGCAGCGCCAGACTGGCCACGCCGCAGCGGATTTCGCTGGCCAAGGCGCCGTTTCACTGATTGACCGTTTTTTCCAGGAGTTGCCATGCACGCCTCGATTCGCCATTTCCCGTGGGCCGGCCCGGCCCTGCTGTGCACCCTGCTGGGCAGCGGTGGCCTGGCCTGGGCGCTGCACGCGG
>NZ_JTKZ01000296.1:0-379 GCF_000799035.1 Delftia sp. ZNC0008 | reverse complement strand
CCGCGTAGCGTGGCGTCGTCGCCGTAGCTGGTGCGGTAGCGGCCCCGGTTCTGCAGCTCGGGCACGACCAGGCGGGCGAAGTCTTCCCAGGTCTCGGGCGCGACGATGCGCGTCAGGTTGAAGCCGTCGATCTCGCCCACGTCGATCCAGCGCTCCAGCTCGTCGGCCACCTGGGACGGGTCACCCACGATGGTGGCGTAGCGGCTGCCCAGCGTGAACTGCTCCAGCAGCTTGCGCCGCGTGGTCCAGCCCTGCTTTTGGGCGGCCTGGGCCGCCGACTGGATGGCGTTGGTGTTGCCGAAGGAGATGGGGTCGTCCAGCCCGTACTGCGCAAAGTCCACGCCGGTGCTGGCGGCAAAGTGGGCCAGCCCGCTTTCCG
>NZ_JTKZ01000669.1:0-337 GCF_000799035.1 Delftia sp. ZNC0008 | reverse complement strand
CACGCGCTGGCTGCGGGCCTCGGCCTCCAGCTTCGGCTGGCGCTCGAAGTCCAGGCCGAAGCCCACGTTGCGCCGCGCGTCCAGCCAGGGCAGCAGGCTGGGCTGCTGGAACACGAAGCCCGCGCGCGGGTGCGGCGCGGTCAACGGCTGGCCGAGGAACTGGAGCTCGCCCCGGCTCCAGGCGCCGCCGTCCGGCGATTCGAGGCCGCCGAGCACGCGCAGCAGCGAGGACTTGCCGCAGCCGCTACCGCCGAGCAGGCAGACGATTTCGCGCGGGGCAATGCTCAGGGAGATGTCCTCGAACACGGCCTTGCCGGGCGCATAGCCAAAGACGCGG
>NZ_JTKZ01000524.1:0-742 GCF_000799035.1 Delftia sp. ZNC0008 | reverse complement strand
TGCAGCGCCAGGCCCGCAGGCTCAAGCGCCAGTCCAAACAGCAGCCCAGCGCATCGATGCCGGCCGCGCGGCCTGGGCCAGCATGCCCACCGCAGAGCGCAAGGCCCTGGCAGGAAAGCTTGAGGGCCTGAAGCCGGTCATCCGCAAGGCCCTACCTGGCGCCACATGGGAGCGGCTGAATGCGGATCTGCAACGCAAGATCGCGGACGCCATGGCGCCGCAGGGAGAGACCAATGATTCACCCGCACCTGCAGTACGGCTGGCAGATGAACGCCCAGCAGGCCCTGCGGCTGCTGCGGAGGATGGGGGCGGTGAGCCGACAGGACGCACGCCAGATGCGCAGCCTGCTGGGCCGCGAGGTAACGGTGCCGAACAGCCTGCTGCCGGCCTGCAATCTGCTGTACCTGGCCGAAGTGGCGCCAGCGAACAGGCTGCCGCTGTAGCGCCTGCTGCAGCCCCGTCGCCTACGGCGGGCCAGCAGCAGGCCGTGGCCATCGCTCAACAGGGCAACGAGGCGCGGCGCGCTCAGCTGCTGGCCGCCAGCGAGCGCTGGACCAGCATGCCGGTGGCCGAGCGCCAGTCCCTTGTCAAAGCGGCGAAGCGGCTCCCCGTCACCGTGCGTGCGGGTGCACATGAAAAGGCCTGGGCTGACCTGGCGCCCAAGGTGCGCGAGAAGCTGGCCGCCGCCATGCCCGATGCTGCTGCAGCACCTGCAGCACCTGCAGCACCTGCAGCACCTGCA
>NZ_JTKZ01000943.1:0-973 GCF_000799035.1 Delftia sp. ZNC0008 | reverse complement strand
CCGCGTCCACGCGCGCGGGGTCGATCTCCACATACAGCGCATACACGGGCTGCTTGTGGCCGTGCAGAACATCCTCGTAGGCGCTGCGCGAGGCGTGGGTCAGCACCTTGTCGCGCACGAAGCGGCCATTGACGTAGCAGAACTGGTGGTCGGGACGGGAGCGCGCCGCATCGGGAATGCCCGCGCGGCCCGTGACATGGACGGCGCCCGACCAGTGCTCCACGGTCACGGAGTTCTGCACGAAGGCGTCGCCCAGCACATCGCCCAGGCGGCGCGCAAGGGCTTCGTCCGACATGCTGCCGGCGGCACGCCACTGCTCGACCAGCTTGCCTTCGTGCCAGATGGCAAAGCCCACGTCGGGCCGGGCCAGGGCATGGCGGCGCACGGACTCTATGCAGTGGGCCAGCTCCGTGGCATCGCTCTTGAGGAATTTGCGGCGGGCCGGCGTGGAGAAGAACAGCTCCTTGACCTCGACCGTCGTGCCCTGGTTGCGCGCGGCGGGGCGCAGCTCGCCGCTGCGCGCGTCGAGCAGATAGGCCGAGTCCTGGCCCGCAGGGCGCGAGAGGATGGACGCCTCCGACACCGAGCAGATGGCCGCCAGCGCCTCGCCGCGAAAGCCCATGGTGGCCACGGTCTCCAGGTCGTGCAGATCGGTGATCTTGCTGGTGGCATGGCGGCGCAATGCCACGGGCAGCTCATCGCGCGGGATGCCGCCGCCGTCGTCCTCCACCGAGATCAGCCGCACGCCGCCGGCCAGCAGCCGCACGTTGATCTGGCGGGCGCCCGCATCCAGTGCGTTGTCCACGAGTTCGCGCACCACCGAGGCAGGACGCTCGACGACTTCGCCGGCCGCGATCTGGCTGATCAGCTCGTCGGGCAGGTCGCGGATGGGGCGGCGGGGGAGGGTGTCGGAGGAGGGGATGGATGCGTTCACGCGGCAATTCTAGGGGCTCGCATCCACCGCTTGCGGGCT
>NZ_JTKZ01000948.1:0-5574 GCF_000799035.1 Delftia sp. ZNC0008 | reverse complement strand
GTGGTGCGCCGTCTGCACCCGGTGCGCCATTTGCGGGGGGTGCGCCATTTGCACCCGGTGCGGCATTTGCACCCGTCCCACGCTTACGCTTCGCGGGCGCTGCAGCCGGGTTGAAGTTGGCCGGCGTGATGGTGTAGCTGGTGCTCGAGTTGATGCGGTATTCCCGGAACACCACGCCCACGGTCTGCAGCCATGCTATGGCATCCTGCACCGCACGTTCAGACAGGCAGGTGCGCTTCGCAATCGTCGCAACGCCGGGCCAGCACACACCGTCATCATTGGCCTGGTCAGCCAGGGAAATCAGCACAGCCTTCTGGGCGGGGGACATTGCCAGCGGCCAGCAGGCCGCCATGATCATCGTGCTCATTGCTGCGCACCCTCCTGCGCCAGGCGGGCCTGGTGCTGGCCCCACAGGCCGGCTACCCAGTTCACCCCCAAGGGCGTGAACTTCGTGGTGTTGAAGGCATGCTCGTTGGCCTGGGCCACACCCGTCTTCACGACAAAGCGGCCGGCATCGATGTGGCACTGGTGCGCAGTCCACTCGCCGCCCAGGCGGTACATGATCTTTTCGTCCTGCAGCCAGGCCCGGAATGCGTGCTCGTTCGCGCCCAGCAGCTTGGCCACCTGACGGAAGCCCTTCGCGCCGTTGGCGGCCACGTAGCGATCCACGTATTCGGCCTTGGGCGCGGCCAGTGCCAGGGCGGCCTGCTGCTGCTCGATCTGCTCGGCTTGTTCAGCGGCCAAGCGCAGCGCCTGAGACATCGTGCGCGGCACCGCTGGCGCGGCCTGAGCCTCCAGCTCCTGCCACCGCTTCACCACCTTCATGCGCGCCACGGCGTCGTAGCCCAGCAGCAGGGTCAGGCAGGTGTCCTTGTCGATCAAGAACTCCTCGTAGCTCTGTCCGTTTTGGGGGTGTATCCAGTTCTGGATAGACCCCTTGAACATGGGGCCCAGTTGATCCTTCAGGGCCCGCAGGTCTCGCATGACGTGGAAATGCTCTTTCCCTGTCTCTTCAGCGATCTGGCGGCTGCTCATCATCAGCACGGCTGCGGAAATTGCTGTGATCGCGTTCATTGGGCATGCCCTCCGAATTCGGGGCTACCAAAAGGCCCTATGAGCTTGGCCAGCGCCTGGGTACGCTGCGCGTCATGGTTCACTTTCTCCACCACCATCTGCCGATAGGTCTTGCCGTAGACCAGGGCGTACACGCAGTCGCGCAGCACCATCGATGTGTCCGTGGCCTGCTGGCCGCAGTGGCGCAGGAACAGGTCGGCCGTGGCCTCGTCCACCTTGGTGCGCAGCGGGATGTCCAGTTTGCCCAGGGGACCGGCAACGCCGCGCGCGAACATGGGCCCGCCAGCGTCTTCGTCCAGTTGGTCCTGGACACGGGCCAGGACGCGCTCGGCCTGCTCGGCGTCGAGGTCAGCCAGGATCACCTGGATCGCCCTGAATGCAGCCGCTTCAGCCCGGCTCAGCTTTTCGTGGGTGTCACGCATGCGGGACTACTCCTAGGAATGAATGAGAGGGATTGGCAGCAGGCATGGGAGGATGGGAATCCCACCCACCTACCCCTGCTGCTCGCCGCCGGTGTCGCGGCCAATCGAGAACAGGCGCGCGGCCTCTTCACGGGTCAGGCGCAGCTCGGCGAAGCCCACCTTGATGACGATGCGGTCCTCAAGGTCGGTGATGGAGATGGCGCGCCGGCACAACGAGGAAGGTGCATCGGGGAACTCGGAGAAGCTCCATGTGACCTCGCCCTCTGCAGCCCCGATGTGCTTTTCCTGCGCCTCGTAGGTGCCCAGCACAGCAGGAGTCACCGGCGCGGACCCCGCCGTCTGCAAGGCTTCGTAGTAGGTGATTTCAGACTCCCAGCGCTGCAGAGCTGTATTGCGGTGGCGCTGCAGGGCGCTGTGCAGGCGCTGCTGGTGCGGCAGCGGGCCGGGACGCTTGACAGTGCGAGCCTTATGCATGGCCCTGCTCCTGTGCGGCGGGCTGTGCAAGCTCGGGCCAGATGTCCTGCCAGTCGTTGGGGCGGAGGTCTCGGCGGGAGACCGTCCCGCTGGAGAGCGCTTCGATCCTGGGGCTAAGCGCCTTCGGAACAGGACGCCGCCTCTTGATCCACTGGTTCACAGTGGGCGCGGATACCTGTAAGGCACGAGCCAGGGCAGCTTGGCTGCCGACAAGGTCGACAACCGCCTGCACCGCAAGTCCGGGGTGTGAGTACGTCATACCCCATGATAAGGCTCTGCCTAATTTTGATCAATAGGCATTGCCTACGCACACCCACACATGGAACATTAGGCAATGCTTACTGGTGAAAAATTAGGCCAAGCCATCGCTGAAGCCATCGAACTGAAGGGCGTCTCCAAGAAGGAGGTGGCCGAGCACTTTGAGGTAAGGCCCCCATCCATCCAAGACTGGGTGAATCGCGGGACCATCAGCAAGGACAAGCTCCCTAAGCTCTGGAGCTACTTCGCAGACGTGGTCCAGCCAGCGCACTGGGGGCTGCCCGATTACCCGCCAGGGACTACCGCCGACAACTCAAAACATGGGGAGAACGTGATCCAGGTCATTGATGACACCCCGCCTCCTGGCTACGTCCGCCTGCAGCATCTGTCTGTCCGGCCGTCGATGGGTCCGGGCTCGCACATGGATGAGGCCGTGCAGATCGTCCGCCACCTCGATGTCTTGGAAAGCTGGGTCCGCAAGAAGATCGGGACCGTCAACCCTGAGCGCATCAAGATCATGACGGGCAACGGCCACAGCATGAAACCAACTATTCAAGATGAAGACTTGGTATTTGTAGATATGGGACAGCGGACCATTGACGCACAGGGAATTTACGTCATCGATGTTTACAACCGCCTCTTGTTAAAGAAAGCCCTAATACTTTCTGACGGCACCCTGGTCCTTCGCAGTGACAACATCGTGGACTATCCCGACGAGGAGCGAATTGATCTTCGTAAGGCATCTGAGTGCATCAACATTGCCGGCAAGGTGTTGGCGTGGTGGACTATGAAGCATTGAATGCACGCCCCCCAACCTGAAACCGAGAGCCCGCCATGAGCGGGCTTTTTCATGGCCGCCGACTCTCGGACTGCGCCCTATGTAACAAATTACTGTACATGCATACAGCCATGATGCATACTAGAACTGTGTTTTTAACCAGCACCAAGGATGCACATGACCACGACCGCCCTCAGCTCGTTCCGCGTAACCCTTCAAGACTGCGTGGGCATTGAACACGACATCAAGGCCAAGGCCGAAGCGCGCTTCGCCAAGGTGATTGAACGCAGCTTCCCCACCCATGAGGCCATGACACGGGCCTACAAGCTCTTCAACGATGCGGCCGAGGGCGGCGTAATCGGGAAGGCCAACGAGCCAGTGGCGCTCTCCTGGCAGAAAGCCTATGAGGCAGCCCAGCAAGCCGGACTCCAGGGGATCGCTGTGGAGGAGGCCTACTTTGAAGTCCGTCTGCACTGAGCGCATCGGCAGTGCATCAAAAATAATAAGGCAACGCCTATTGCAAGAAATTAGGCATCGCCTTATTATCGCCCTCAACGTACCTGACCACCGCACATGCGGACCGGTTGGGGAGTTGGGCACCACGGCATCGACCGGGATGGCCCCCGGTCTTTAACAAGAGAGCTTGAGTACAGATTGGTTGAGGCGGCCGCTGACGGCGCGTGAGAAGTTCAGCGGGAAGCGGGCTGGATCGCTCCAGCCCGCCCCACTCGGTCACAGCATCAACAGGAATGCGACGAACGCCAGGATGACCCGAAGGCACTTGGCGACATCGACATTGATGCTCACACGCACAGAAGTCTTCATTTGGATTGCTCCGGTGAAGACCCGTGGCCACGGGTCAAGAACCCGCTTTGCACTTGTTACGCGCCCTTGCTGGCGCGGCCAGTTGCTTACCGCGAATAGGCTTCTGGCATCGGCTTGGTGAAAGGGGGCGATGCTCTTATCGCCGAGCAGGCGGGACATCCATCCCATACCACCCCAAGTCACCGCACCTTATGCGCCTTACCAGGGCGCAGTGGGGAGCGGTATCTCCCCGCAGCAAGTATCTCAGATGGCCGCCTCATCCAATCTGCACTCAGCTCTCGCACTGCACGCCGATGTTGCTTGCCCCACCCGAGGGGCATTCGTCCGGCGCAATGGCGCTCCTGGGCATGGGCCAGGTCAGCGCGCCGCGTCTCCGCGCGGTTGCCAGTCCGTCAAAGCACGGTTCACGGCATAGGGAAGGAACTGCGGCCGGCATGCCCTGTAGAGAGTAGGCGGGAGGCTGTGAAGGGTGCGCGCCAGCGCATTTGAAGCCGACGATGGAACACCGCCCTGGCATTCCGGTGATGAACGCAGTGAGATGACACCACGGAGCGAATAAACGGTGCGGCATGTTGATGCCGCGCAGCTGCTACCAGATGCAGCAGCCCCTGGCTTCGGCCAGGGCCATCACAGATAGGGAATGCGCGGGCGACGCGCGGGGAATGGAGGCAACCGGAGCGACAGACTTCCTAGGCCGTACCCGCGAGGGCTAGGCGGCTGCCATGAAAAACAGCGCTCGCTTCTGTGCCGGGATCGCATCCGGCCCTTATCTGTGATGGCCAATCGTGACAGGCATTTGCCCGCCTGCAAGCGGTGAGAGTCCGCCAAACCGTCAATAGAAGGAAAGCCGGGGCGAATACGGCCGGCCATCAACCCATACCCTGGCCACGGGGTCGCAGAGGCTTAGCAGGCCGCAGCAGGTGGAAGCCCTGCACCTTTTACTCTCCGTTCACATTTGCCCGGCCGTGGGCAGAGTATCGTGGACGCAATCAGTTTCCACGCCGAGCCTGGGCATCCTCCTCCCTCCCTCTCTACTTCCCAGGCGCGCCTTTCAAGGCATCGGCACTTTCCATCAAGGCCCTGCAGCTTCACCAGTTGCAGGGCCTTTTTGTTTCGTGGGTCGCCTTGTGCGGCATTTGGCCCGCCCTGCAGCAATGAGGGGCGGGCGCTTTTTTTGGAATCCACCATGAGATCCAGATTCACCCGGCTGCGCGGCGATCGCGGCCAAGCCGCCTATGAGCCGCGCTCACTTGCCGAATGGAAAGAAGAAGAGCGCCTGTTGGCAGAGGCTGCAGCCCAGCGCCGACAGCAGCAAGCCACAAACCCCACGAATCCGCCTCCTGGCGGATTTGTTGTTTCCGGAGAGCCCAAATGCAACGAGTGATCCCCTCCGAGCCCTTCAATCCCGATCCCGATGCGCGCTTCCTTCGCGAGGCCTCGCGTCCTGGCCCTGTTTCCGAGCCGGGCCCAGCGCCCACGCATGGTGGCTGGCTGCTGCTGTGCCTTGTCCTGCTGGTGGCCCTGGCTCTCAGCGCATGTGCCGATGCTGGCGCGGCCCAGGACCCCGTGCCCAGCGCAGCGGACGTGCAGCGCGCACACAGTGCCGCCCAGGCCTGCCCGCCCGGTCATGCAGTCGTGTGGACCGGCCCGCAATCGATGGAATGCCTACGCGAGTTCCCATGACCAAACTCCTCGGCTTTTTCCTCTGGTCGGCCTTCTCGGCCGCCGGTTTTGCTGCTGCGG
>NZ_JTKZ01000567.1:0-711 GCF_000799035.1 Delftia sp. ZNC0008 | reverse complement strand
GATGCTGCTGCCCAGCCCCCGGACGCTGGCGCAGAGCCTGCGGGCCTGCCGGATGTTGCAACCTACGGCGCCGCCATCGACCAGATGGTGCGGCCAGCGAGCCAGCAGCAGTACCGGGATGCTCTGGCGCGGGCCCAGGACGAGTCCCTGACCCCCGAAGACCGGAAGGCCGCGGCGGATTCATTGCATCAGGCGTTCAACCCGGATCTGTTCCAGCAGGTCGGCGAGAACCAGGCCGATGGAGAAGTGCCGTCTGGCCTGTCGACGGTGCGCGATGAATTCGTGCGGCAGCTGGCCGCTCAGCAAGAGCCGGTCATCGACGAGGCCCGGCTGCGCGAGCAGGGCATCACGCCCGCCCCGCAACTGGATACCACGCGCATTGATGCTGCCATTGGCGCGCAGCGTCCTTCCGAGGAAATGGGCTTGGATCCTGCTGCTGGCTCGCTGTCCGCAGCTGCTGCCCTGGCCGTGGACTCCGGCGCGGCTGCGCAGGCCCAGCAGGCCAGTGCCATGGCCCAGGCCGCAGAGCAGGCGGAACGCGCACCAGCCAAGAAGAAGGCATCCGAGCGCCGGGTAACTGCAGATCCTGCCACCGGCGAGATCGAGGGCGGGGCCATGGCCACCTGGACAGATGAAGACCTGTCCAACGCATTCCGCTCTGCCCAGGCCAAGAACGTGCGCCTGCAGCTGGCGCGCGAGCTGTCGCGCCGC
>NZ_JTKZ01000684.1:0-3571 GCF_000799035.1 Delftia sp. ZNC0008 | reverse complement strand
CGGGCGCCACGTCAAAGGGCACGGGCCAGGGACGGCCCCGCTCGCCGGCATCGGCCAGCGCCAGGTGGCGCGGCCCGCCAAAAACGGTCTCGGCCGCGTCCAGCGCGCGCAGTGCGGCGGGTGCGAGGCCGTCCAGGCCGTCTTCGTTCAGGCCCACCAATGTCAACCAGGGATCAGTCATGCCCCATGTTCTCCTGCTGGGCGGCACCAGCGGCGCCAGCCAGCTGGCCCAGGCCCTGCACCGCGCCGGCATTGCCGCCGTGTTCTCGTATGCGGGCGTCACGCAGTCGCCCGTGGCCCAGCCCCTGCCCACGCGCGTGGGCGGGTTTGGCGGCGCCCAGGGCCTGGCGCAATTCCTGCGCGGGCAGGCCATCAGCCATGTGGTCGATGCCACCCATCCGTTTGCCGCACAGATGAGCCGCAATGCCTGCGAGGCCTGCGCCGCCACCGGCACGCCGCTGCTGGCGCTGGAGCGCGAGCCCTGGCAGGCCAGTGCCGGCGACGCCTGGATCGACGTGCCCGACATGCAAGCCGCCGCTGCCGCCCTGCCCCAGGCAGCCGCCCGGGTGTTTCTGGCCGTGGGCCGCAAGCAGCTTGCGGCCTTTGCGGGCCAGCCGCAGCACCACTACCTGCTGCGCCTGGTCGATGCGCCCGAGCCCGGCAGCCTGCCCCTGCCCCACACCACGGTGGTGCTGGGGCGCGGTCCTTTCAGCGCGGAAGACGATGAAGCCTTGCTGCGCACGCACGGCATCGAATGGCTGGTGGCCAAGAACGCAGGCGGCGAGGCCACGCGCGGCAAGCTCGATGCCGCGCGTGCCCTGGGCCTGCCCGTGGTGATGGTGCAGCGCCCGGCGCTGCCGCAGCGCCAGCGCACCGGGTCGGTGGCTGCGGTGCTGCACTGGATTGCTCATGGCGTGCTGCCGACAGCACCGCCCGCGCCGCCAGCACCGTCCGCGCCGCCATCCATGCCGTAGTGGCGTGGCGTATAGACCCAGCGGCCCACGCGGCGCGTGGCGCTGTTGCCCACCAGGACCACGGTGCGCATGTCGGCCATCTCGGGCGTGGCCTCGGCCAGCGTGCATACGTGCAAGTGTTCCTCGGGCGTGGACACGGCGCGCGCGAACACCAGCAGGCGCTGCGGCTCGCAGCGGGTGCGCAGCAGCTGCAGCAGGCGCACAAAGCCTTCGGGCCGGCTCTTGGAGCGCGGGTTGTAGAAGGCCATGGCGAAGTCGGCCTCGGCCGCCAGTTCCACGCGCCGCGCGATCACCGGCCAGGGCTTGAGGTTGTCCGAGAGATTGATGCAGCAAAAGTCATGGCCCAGCGGCGCGCCGGCCCGCGCGGCGGCGGCCAGCATGGCGGTGATGCCGGGCAGCACCTGGATATCGAGCGCCTGCCAGGCGGCGGCCTGCACCGCATCGGCGGATTCCATGGCCTCGAACACGGCCGACGCCATGGCGAACACGCCCGGGTCGCCCGAGGACACCACGACCACCTGCCGCCCCTGCGCGGCCAGCGCCAGCGCCTGACGCGCGCGCTCCAGCTCCACGCGGTTGTCCGAGGCATGCCAGGCCACGGCCTGGCCCTGACCCGCCTGCGCCAGCAGGGCCTGCGCGCGGGACACATAGGGCAGGTAGCCGACCACATCGTCGGCCGCGTGCAAGGCGGCTGCGGCTTCGGGCGTGATCTGGTCCAGGGCGCCCGGACCCAGCCCCACCACCGTCAGGCGGCCGGCGCTCACCATGCGGCCTCCGGCCGGCGGCCCTGGCCGTGCACGAGCACGATGGCGAAATAGGGGCAGGCGTCGTCGGACACATCGCCCAGGCGCGCGACCTGCTCGCTGTCCGTGGTGCCGTTCTGCACCAGCCAGGCGGCCTCCAGCCGGCCCGTGCGCTGCAGGGCGCGGCGGATGCGCGGCAGGTTGCGGCCGACCTTCATGACCACCAGGGCCTCGGCCGTCTGCATGCGGCGCACCAGCTCGTCTTCCGACAGGGTGCCGGTCATCACGCTGAGCACGTCGTCGCCCCAGGTGATGGGCTCGCCCGTGGCGTGCCAGCAGCCCACCATGCCGGGGATGCCGGGCACCACGTCCAGCGGCACCTGGCCGCGTTCGCGCAGCCGGGTATACAGATGCATGAAGGAGCCGTAGAGGAAGGGGTCGCCCTCGCACAGCACCACCACCTGCCCGGTCTGCGCCAGCGCTTCCAGGCGCAGGCACCAGTCGTCGTAGAAGCGCGCCAGCAGGTCCACATAGGCGGGGCTGTCCACGGGCAGCTCGGTGGTCACGGGGTATTCCATGGCGTGCTCGGCAGCCCCTTGGGCCAGCAGGCCGTCCACCAGCTGGCGGGCCTTGCCGGGCCGGCCCTTCTTGCGGAAGAACGCCACCTGGCGGGCGCCGCGCACCAGGCGGTCGGCCTTGACGCTCATGAGTTCGGGGTCGCCCGGGCCCAGGCCCACGCAGACAATGCCGGGCCCACCCTGGCTGGGACGCGGCTGCCTACTCGACATGGCTGGCCAGTGCGTTGATGGCGGCCACGGTGATGGCCGAGCCGCCCAGCCGGCCATGCACGGCCATGCAGGGCACGGGCAGGTCCTGCATCAGCGCCTGCTTGGATTCCATGGCGCCCACAAAGCCCACGGGGCAGCCGATGATGGCGGCCGGCCGGGGGCAGGCCGGGTCCTGCAGCATGTTGAGCAGGTGGAACAAGGCCGTGGGCGCGTTGCCGATGGCCACCACGGCCCCGGCCAGGTGCGGGCGCCACAGCTCCAGCGCGGCGGCGCTGCGCGTGTTGCCCATGTCACGGGCCAGTGCGGGCACGCGCTCGTCCTGCAGCGTGCAGATGATGGGGTTGGCGGCGGGCAGGCGCGAGCGCGTGATGCCCTCGCTGACCATGCGCACGTCGCACAGCACGGGCGCGCCGTGTTGCAGGGCCTGCGCGGCGGCCTCGGCCATGCCGGGCGAGAAGGCCACGTGCGGGGCCAGCTCCACCAGGCCGGCGGCGTGGATCATGCGCACCACCACGCGTTCCTCGACAGGCGTGAAGCGTTCCAGCGCCGCCTCGCGGCGGATGGTGGCAAAGGACTGCCGGTAGATCTCGGCGCCATCGGTTTCGTAGCGGTGCAGCATTATTCTTTTGAAAACAGCAATCCCGGATTGTCTCGCACCGAGGCCAGGGTCCGCTGCTCCTGCGCCCTATCCCCGGCACGGCCGTGGCGCACTACGGAATAGACAGGGCCTTCGCCCTCGTCTTCACCTTCGGCCCGCAGCACCACCGTGGCCGGCGCCTGCCGCGCGCAGCCCTTGGCGCATCCGGTCACATGCAGGTGCGCGCCGTGGGGCACCTGCGGCGCCAGCTCCAGCGCCAATGTCTGCGTGGGACCCAGGGCCTGGGTGCAGCCCGGCGCGCCGGTACAGGCGGATACGCGCAGGCGCGGGTCATGGGCGTGGGTGATCCAGTCAGCGGCGTTGTTCAGCCCTGCAGCCGCCCACCAGCGGGGCATGGCGGCACCAGATTCCGCGTTTTCGTCTTCCACCAGCAGCATGCGCCAGGGCGTCACACGCAAAAAGACGCGG
>NZ_JTKZ01000321.1:0-1796 GCF_000799035.1 Delftia sp. ZNC0008 | reverse complement strand
CCGCGTCATAGGCCAGCATCACCAGGAAATCGATGAGCGCGAACACCAGCGCAATGGCGATGTATTGCGGCGCCTGGGCGGCCGCCGGGTCGATGAACTGCGGCAGCAGGGCCGAGCAGAACAGGTAGCCCTTGGGATTGGTCACGGCGACCAGGAACGACTTGAGCAGCACGGTGCGGGCGCTGTAGCCGTCGGCGCCGGCCTCTGCCTCGCCGTCACCCTGGGGTGCCGACAGCGATCCGCCCTGGCTGCGCAGCATGCGCAGGCCCAGCCAGGCCAGGTAGGCCGCTCCCGCCCACTTGACCACCGAGAACCAGAACTCCGAGGCCGCCAGCAGCGCGCCCAGGCCCAGCGCGACAGCGCCGACCAGCACGAAGTCCGACAGCACGGCGCCCAGCATGCCGGGCAGGGCGCGGCGCACGCCGTGGCGCGAGCCATTGGCCAGCGCCAGCAGCACGGTGGGGCCGGGGGTGATGATCGCGATCAGCGCGACCAGGGAGAAGACGAGCAGGGTGGCGAGGGTCATGTCGGCGAAGGCTCATGCGGTTGGCAACAGCCTGCCACTGTGCCAGCTTTGCCTGCCGTGCGCAGCCCCTGCCGACCCGGGGCAGGGCACACGGGGCGGGCAGGCGTCAGTCGCTGCCCACGCCGCCGGCGGCAAAGACCGGGCCGCGCGTGCCGGGCACCCAGCCCGGGTAGGTTTCCATCACTTCGGCGAACAGGGCCGAGTCGATCCAGCGCTGCAGCCAGGCCTGCAGGTGCGGCCAGGGCTGCTCGTTCCATTGCGACTCGTCGATGCGCGCGTACTGGCGCACGAAGGGGCGCAGGGCCATGTCGGCCAGGCTGGGGTTCTGGCCGAACAGGTAGCCGGTGGCCTCCAGCTGGTCGTCCAGCTCGGCCAGCCAGGTCAGGGCATCGGCCTGGGCGTGGTTGACCTCTTCGGCCGTATAGCGCTCGGGGTACTTGCAGCGGTCCAGGGCGTGCTTGAAAAAGCCGTCGTTGCGCTCGATCAGCGCCAGCATTTCCGGCAGCGAGCCGCTGGTCGGTGCCAGCCAGCCGTCCGGGTCATTGGCGCGCAGCGCGTGCAGCATGACATCCAGGCTCTGCTCGATCACGCGGCCGTCCTCCAGCACCAGCACGGGCACCGTGCCCTTGGGCGAAGCGTCGAGCAGCGCCTGCGGCTTGTTGCGCAGGTTGATTTCGCGCAGCTCGCAGGCCAGGCCGGCATGGGCCAGCGCCAGGCGGGCGCGGATGGCGTAGGGGCAGCGGCGAAACGAGTAGAGAACCGGCAGGGTCTGGGTCATGGAGCGGGAACGGGGCTAGGGGCCAAAAGCGGCAGATGATAGCGCCGGGGCCAAAGTCGGGCGGCCTGCGGGTCTTGCCGCGGGCGTCCGTGGCTATTGCAGCTGCGCCAGCAGCCATTGCCTGAAGGTCTTGAGCGCCGCGCTGGGTGCGCGCGAGCGCAGGTGGGTCAGCCAGTAGGCGCCCGTGTCCACCTCCTGCTCGAAGGGGCGCACCAGCCGGCCCTGCTGCAGCAGGTGCTGGAACATGCGCGCCGGCAGCAGGGCCACGCCCGCGCCCTGGGCGGCCGCCTCGGCCAGCGTCAGCGAGGAGTCGAACATGGCCCCGCGCGCCAGCGGCGCGCTCTGGTCCAGCGTGGCGAACCAGCTCTCCCACTCCTGCAGGCGGTACGAGCGCAGCAGCGTCTGCCCGGCCAGGTCGGCCGGCTGGCGCAGGCGCTGGGCCAGGGCCGGGGTGCACATGGGCGTCAGCGGCGCGCGCAGCAGCAGCTCGGC
>NZ_JTKZ01000054.1:0-2614 GCF_000799035.1 Delftia sp. ZNC0008 | reverse complement strand
CCCGGCAAACTGAAGCTCGCTCCACTGGCCCGCCCCGGTCTGCACCACGCCCTTGAGCCGCAGCACGCCAGCCGGCATGGCCTGCAGCCACGCCTGCAGGGCCGTCTCGGCCAGCACCCCGGGCGGCTGGCAGGACCAGGTCTCGAACTGCCGGCCATGCATGGGGCGCGCAGTGCTGGCACCCCATGAAACTTCCCGCACGCCACGCAGCAGGGCTGCGCCACTGAGCAGCTCCACGGGCACCCGGGCTTCGTGCACATCGCAGCGTTGCGCGGCTGGCGCGTGGCTGGCTATCCAGCCGTGCACGCGCTCCAGGGTCCGGGCTTCGGCCAGATCGGTCTTGTTGACGATGACCAGGTCGGCCCTGGCCACCTGGCGCTGCAGCGTGTCGGCCAGCAGCGGATCGGCCGCCTGCCCGGGCAGGGCAGCGGCATCGACGACCACGATGACGCCGTCCAGCGCCAGTGCGGGATCGGCCAGGCCCAACTGGGCAATGCGCCAGGGGTCGGAGACGCCGCTGGCCTCGACCACCACGGCGTCGAAGCGCTCGCGCTGCTGCAGCACGCCGATCAGGGCCATGGACAGGTCATCGCCGATCTGGCAGCACACGCAGCCATTGGTCAGTGCAATGGTGTCGCCGCTGTGGGCCTTGATCAGGCCTGCATCGATGTTGAGCGCACCGAAGTCGTTGACCAGCACGGCCAGCCGCTGGCCATCCGCATGGCGCAGCCAGTGGTTGAGCAGCGTGGTCTTGCCGGCGCCCAGGAAACCGCCGATGACCGTGAACGGCAGCCGCTGCCCCATGTCATGCCGCCTTGAAGACGCGCCCCGACAGCACCGTGCCCCAGACCTTGAGGTCCTTCAGCACCATGGGGTCCAGGGACAGCGGATCGTCCTCCAGCACGCAGAAGTCGGCGCGCTTGCCGCATTCGATGCTGCCGATCTCGTGGTCCATCTTCAGTGTCCAGGCCGCGCCCAGCGTGACGGCATGCAGGGCCTGGGCCACGGTCAGGCGCTCGGCAGCGCCCAGCACGCGGCCCTTGGGCGTGATCCGGTGGACCGCGCACCAGGCGGTGAACAGCGGCCCCAGCGGCGTGACGGGCGCATCCGAGTGGATGGCCAGCGGCACGCCGGCGGCCAACGCGCTGGCGCAGGCATCGAGCCGCATGGCGCGGTCCGGCCCCATGGTCATCTCGTAGTGCTGGTCGCCCCAGTACCAGATGTGGTTGGCGAACAGGTTGGCGCACAGGCCCAGCGCCGCCATGCGGCGAAACAGCGGCGCATCGATCATCTGGCCATGCTGCAGCGTGTGGCGGTGGTCGGGCCGGGGGGCGCGGGCCAGCACGCGGCCTATGGCGTCGATGGCGGCCTCGCTGGCCTCGTCGCCATTGGTGTGCGTATGGATGAGCAGGCCTGCGCGGTGGTAGGTCTCGAAATCGGCCTCGTACTGCGCGGGCGCGGTGACCCAGATGCCGTTGGGCGCGCCGTTGTAGTGACCGGGCCAGCGCAGGCGCGCCGAAAAGCCCTGGATGGAGCCGTCCAGCATCATCTTGACCAGGCCGTAGCGCAGCCGGTCGGTGTTGCGCGCCATGAGCGTGCGCACATGCTCGGCACCGGCCTCGGCGCCATGCGTGCCGTGAAACGCCTGGAAGGCGGGCAGGATGCGGATGGGCACCTGGTCGTCGGCCAGCGCGGCCTCCAGCACGCGGCAGTCCTGCTCGCCCAGCCTGTTGACCAGGTCGGTGGCGGTGGTCACGCCCTGGCGGCAGGCCAGGCGGGCAAAGGAGCGCACGCCGGCCTCGGTCATGGGCGCCAGCAGCCCGGCGTTGCCGATCTTGCGCAGCACCAGGAACATGGCGGCCGGCTCCTGCAGCTCGCCCGTGGGCTCGCCGGCCAGGGCGTGGCCGGGCGCAAAGCGCACCACGCCCTCGACCTCGTTGTCGCGCGTGATCTCGGCCAGGCACAGCATGGCGCTGTTGACATTCATCAGATGGCCGTTGGCGTGCGAGATCACGATGGGACGGCCTCCTGCAGCCCGGTCCAGGTGCTCCACCGTCATGCGCTCGCCGCCAAAGTAGATGGGATCGAACCCCCAGGCGATCAGCGGCTGCCCGGGCGGCAGGCCCTGCGCATCCATGCGCGACGCCACCTCGGCCAGGCGGTCCACCACGGCATCCATGGAGCGCAGGCCGGGCCAGGTCTTTCCGTCGGGGTCGCGCCGTTCGAACCAGCCCGTGTATGTCCAATCCCACATGCTGCCTTCCTTGAGGTGACAGTGACCCTCCACCAGCCCGGGCAGCAGCACCTGGTCGGCAAAGCGCTCGTCGATGCGGCATTCGCCCCAGGCCGTGCAGCGCGCGAGGTCCCCGACAGCGAGGATGCGCCCGTCGCGCACGGCCACGTGCGTGGCCTCGGGCTGCATGGGGTTCATGGTGATGATCTTGCGGGCGGCGTAGACGGTGATACTCATGGTGGCGGGTGCTCCGGGTTCAAAGGGCCAGCGGCGCGCGCGGCACGCCATAGATGTGGTCCACGCGGATGCATCGCACCCAATGGCCGGGGGCGGCTTCGCGCAGCGGTGGCGCCTCGGCCGAGCACGCAGGCACGGACGCGG
>NZ_JTKZ01000055.1:0-1615 GCF_000799035.1 Delftia sp. ZNC0008 | reverse complement strand
GGTCAGATACATCCTGTAAATGTAAGCAATTTCCCATCTTGGATACAGGCATGTATTTGAATGGCAGGCTATCCAATCAGGCATGTTCCAAAATCAGGTAATCCAGACTTGGCTGATCATGTGCTGTGGCAGGCGACCTGGGAATGTGCTGTACTGGGCATGAGATCATTTGCACTTTTTTGGTGCATTTTTGGTGAGATGCCATGTGAGCGACCGCTATCACCGTAACGGTGCAGAACTTCTGCACAAAGCCGGTGCACGGGAGGATGCTGCGGTGCTGCATTGGTGGGCCGGAAGGCGCCCCATCCAGCAGAAAAGACTGGCACGGTCCGTGCTTAACCCGGTTGTCACGAAATTTTTCAAACCGGAGGATCCCATGTCCCGTGCCAGCCTCAAGTCGCTCGCCATCGCCTGTGTCGCCATCGCTCCGCTCTGGGCCCACGCCCAGCTCACGGCCAATGTGTCCCTGACGACGAACTACAAGTTCCGCGGACAGGACCAGGACACGGGACGCAACAAGGCCGTCAAGCCTGCCCTGCAAGGCGGCTTCGACTACACCTTCGGCGACAGCGGCTGGTACATCGGCAACTGGAACTCCAGCGTGGACTGGCTGCCGGGCAACTCCCTGGAAACCGACTTCTACGGTGGCTACAAGTTCAAGGCCGGCGAGGTGGACCTGGACTTCGGTGCCCTGCAATACCTGTACTCGGGCAACTCCAGCGGCAACACCACCGAGCTGTATGGCGCGGCCACGTACGGCCCGTTCACGGCCAAGTATTCGCACACCGTATCCAAGGACTACTTCGGCTGGGCGGGCGAGAAAGCCGGCTCGGGCCTGTCGGGCCGCAATACCGGCTACCTGTGGCTGGGCTTCAGCAAGGAAGTCATGCCCAAGGTGACCGTGAAGGCCTCGCTGGGCTTCACGCGCTTTGCCAGCGACATCAAGGGCCTGGGCGTGCCCAACTATATGGACTACAGCGTGGGCGGTGCCTACGATTTCGGCGACGGCGTGTCGCTGGGCGCGGCCGTCACGGGTGCGAACAAGAAGTCTTACTTTGGTGACGTCAACAAGGCCCGCCTGATCGTGACGCTGACCAAGACCCTGTAACCGGACCTGAGGAGCTAAGCATCATGAAACTGGTGACCGCCATCATCAAGCCCTTCAAGCTGGACGAGGTGCGCGAGGCGCTCTCCGACATCGGCGTGCAGGGCATCACCGTGACCGAAGTCAAGGGCTTCGGCCGCCAAAAGGGCCATACCGAGCTGTACCGCGGCGCGGAATACGTGGTCGATTTCCTGCCCAAGCTGCGCCTGGAGGCCGCCGTGCCCGACGCACTGGTGGACCAGGTGATCGATGCCATCGAGGCCGCTGCGCGCACCGGCAAGATCGGTGACGGCAAGATCTTCGTGCTGCCCATCGAGCAGGCCGTCCGCATCCGTACCGGCGAGACCGGCGACAGCGCACTGTGAGTTTCAACCCCACGTTTCCCGAAAGACTGCCATGACCAAACGACTTCTTTCCATGGGCCTGGGGCTGGGCCTGCTGGCCGCAGGCGCCGCTGCCCTGGCACAGGAGCCCGCCGCCGCTGCAGCCGTTGCCGATGCGGCCACGCGG
>NZ_JTKZ01000793.1:0-541 GCF_000799035.1 Delftia sp. ZNC0008 | reverse complement strand
CCAGTACCGCTACCACCTCAGCCATGTGCGCCTGGCTGACCGGCTCGAAGGCCCGGCCATCAGCTCGGCACCCATTGAGATCGCCGACGGTGGCCTGCGCCTGGACGGTCTGCCGGTGCGCGAGGGCTACGCCTTGAACGTCTACCTCTCCGGCCAGGACGGGGAGGGTGCCTATCTGGCCGGCGTTGCCACGGGCAGCAGCTTTGAAGTCAGCGGCCCCAATTCGACCCTGGTTCTGCCCTGCCGCACGCTGGGTGCTCAGCCGTTCCCTGTGGGCACCATCACTGCTGCGTGGCGTGGGCGCGTGCTCGTCGCCCAGGGCAATGTGCTGTGGGCCAGCCGGCCCATGGCGCCGCACCTTGCCGACTGGCGGGATTTCCGGCCCATGCCTGCGCCGATCACCGGCATCGTGCCCGTGGACGATGGCATCTATGTGGGCACGGCCGAGGATCTGGTGTTTCTGTCGGGGACGACGTTCGACCAACTGGCCTACCTGGAGCGCCAAACTGGGCCTGTCGTGCCGGGATCAGCCGTCGCGGCG
>NZ_JTKZ01000368.1:0-2130 GCF_000799035.1 Delftia sp. ZNC0008 | reverse complement strand
CAGGCGCGCGAACGCCTGCGCGCGGCCGTCATGGCGATGCGCCAAGCGGCGCCGCCCGTGCCCGTGGCCTGCACGCAGGACCGGCTGGCACGGCATGGCGTCACCACCGTGCCCGTTCGCATCTACCGCCCCGAGGCCGATGCGGTGCCCCGGCCCACCGTGGTGTTCTTCCATGGCGGAGGCTTTGTGCTGGGCGGCATCGAATGCATGGATGACATCGCGCGCAAGCTGTGCCGCGACGTGGGGGCGGTCATCGTCTCGGTGGGCTACCGGCTGGCGCCAGAGCATCCGTTTCCCGCAGCGCACGACGATGCCATCGCCGCCACGCTGTGGGCCATGGACCAGGTCATGGAGCTAGGCGGTGATCCGGCCCGCGTGGCCGTGGCCGGAGAAAGCGCCGGAGGCAACCTGGCCGCCTCGACGGCCATCGTGCTGCAGCGCCGTGGATGGGCGCTGGCCGCACAACTGCTCGTGGTGCCCGGTGTGGACATGGCCCGCGATACCGAGGCACTGCAGGCGCGCCGCAGCGACCACCCCATGCTGACGCCGGCCGACCTGCGCGACATCACCCGCCTGTACATGGGCGCGCGCATGGCCGAGGCCGGTGCGTTTCCGCCGTCTCCGCTGCGGGCGGGCAGCCTGGCCGGGCTGCCGCCCGCCGTCATCGCGCTGGCCGGGCATGACCCCTTGTTCGGAGAAGGCAGCGCCTACGCCAGCCGCCTGGCCGAGGCCGGCGTGCCCGTGCAACGGCTGTGCTTTGGCGACATGTTCCATCCGTTCCTGGGCTTTTTCCAGGTCTCGCAAGCGGCGCGAAGGGCCAGCGACCGCATCTGCCAGGCCTTCGCGGATTGCCTGGGCAGCAAGGCGCCACGGGTTTCACCCGATCGGGCCTTGCGTTCCGTTCCGCGCAAGCCATGACAACCAAGGAGACAGAGATGACCCCCGATTTTCACGAGAAACCTTTTCGCCGTGCCCTGCTGGTCGCGAGTGCGCTGCTGTGCGCGGCAGGGCAGGTCCAGGCCCAGTCCCATGTGCCATACCCGTCCAAGCCCATACGCTTTGTCGTGCCCTTTGCCGCGGGCGGCGCGCTGGACTATGTGGCGCGCGTGCTGGGCGCTGAAATCACGCGCCAGAGCCGTGCGCAGGTCATCGTTGACAACCGGCCCGGCGCATCGGGCATTCTTGCGGCCGAGAACGTCAGGGGTTCGGCCCCCGATGGCTATTCGGTGCTGATCACCAACATGGAGTCCCATGTGAACAACCTGGGCCTGTTCAAATCGCTGCCCTACGACCCCGTGCGCGACTTCCAGCCCGTGGGCCTGATCGCCTCGGCAGCGGCCATCCTGGTGGGCAATGCGGCCATGCCGCCGAGCAGCCTCGCACAGTTCGTCGCCTATGCGCGGGCCGACAAGGGCGGTGTCTCTTTCGGAACCTGGGGCAACGGCACCTATTCGCACATCGCCATTGCCACCTTGGGGCGCATCGACCGGTTCGCCGTGGTCACCGTTCCCTACAAGGGCGAGTCGCCCGTGGTGCAGGATCTGCTGGGTGGCAACCTGTCGTTCGCCATGGCCAGCGTGCTCGTGGCCAAGGCCCAGACCGACAAGGGTGCGATGAAGGCCTACGCGGTCAACGGAGACAGGCGCCTGGCCCTGATGCCCACGGTGCCCACCTTCAAGGAGCTGGGCTACACCGATCCGGTGCTGAACATGCGCCCCTGGTTCGCCGCCTATGCGCCGGCCGGCACGCCCAAGGCGGTGGTGGAAAGGATCAATACGCTGCTGCGCGATGCGCTGCGCGATCCGAGCGTGGCCAGCAGCCTCAGCGACAAGGGCTTCGAGCCCATCGGCAGCTCGCCGGCCGAGCACCAGCGCGAGCTGGCCCGGCAGATCCAGACCTTCACCAAGGTGATGCACGACATCGGCATCCGCCCCGAATGACCCACGGCGCCAGGCGCGCAGCAGCCATGATCCTCACACCGCCTTTGGCCGCCGTGCATTCGGTGGACCGCTTCGTCTTCTCCGTGCCCGATCTGGGCGAGGCATTGCATTTCTACCGGCACTTCGGCCTGGACGTGCGGCCGGCCGATGGCCGCCTGGATCTGCATACCTTCGGTTCGCATCAACGCGG
>NZ_JTKZ01000472.1:0-17791 GCF_000799035.1 Delftia sp. ZNC0008 | reverse complement strand
CCGCGTCCCTGATGGCATGGCACCCGTTCAGGCGCAACCGCACGCGCTTTCCCAAGACGCTGGCGCTGCACGACTTCTATTTCGGCGACGGCGCGGGCGGCCCGCCGCTGGGCAGCCTGCAACTGCTGGGAAAGATCCGCGAGCCCATGCTGCGTGCCGCCCTGCCGGGCACCCCGAGGTGGCTGCGCAGCGCGCTGGCCGAGCGCAGTGTGGACTGGTACGCGCAAAGCGAGGACCTGCCCCACCCCAGCAGCCGCGTCACGCTGCGCGCAGACGGAGCCATCGACCTGCACTGGCACCGCACCAACCTGCGCGCCCACCAGCGTTGGGTGGCGCGCTGCGCCCAGATACTGCGCGGCACCGGCTACCCGCTGGTGCTGTCGCGCGGCTTCGGCACCGAGGTGGTGTCGCACCAGTGCGGAACGGTGCGCCTTGGGAGTGATCCGGCCACCTCGGCGCTGGACCCGCAGTGCAAGGCCTGGGAGCTGGACAACCTGTATGTGGTCGATGCGGGATTCTTCCCGTCCTCGGCCGCAGTCAACCCCGCGCTGACCGTGGCTGCCCAGGCCCTGCGCGTGGGCAGCCACCTGCGTCACCACCTTCAGGAGCTGCTGCCATGAATCCGCAATCGACGGCACGGCGCCCCGTGGCCCTGGTCACCGGCGGCAGCCAGGGCATAGGCGCCGCCATTGCGCTGCAACTGGCGCACGACGGCTTTGACGTGGCCATCACCACGCTGCAGGACGATGGCGCCAGTGACGGCGCCAGCGTCGCGCAGATCCAGGCCTGCGGCGCGCGTGCGCTGCGTGTGCGCGGCGACCTGGCCGACGTGCACGACCACGCTCGTGTACTCGATGCGGTCTGCGCCTGGGGCGGTGTGCCGTCCTGCCTGGTCAACAACGCAGGCATGGGATCGCCGCGCCGCGGCGATCTGCTGGACATCCGCGCCGAGGACTTCGACCGGGTGATGGCCACCAACCTGCGCGGCAGCTTCTTTTTCACGCAGGCCGTGGCGCAGCGCATGCTGGCTGCGCCTTCGGGCGCTGCGCGGTCCATCGTCACCGTGTCCTCGGTCAGCGGCGAGATGGCGTCGGTGGAGCGCGGCGAGTACTGCCTGTCCAAGGCCGGCCTGGGCATGCTGACGCGCCTGTTCGCGCTGCGCCTGGCGGCGCACGGCATTGGCGTGTTCGAGCTGCGCCCCGGCATCGTCCGCACGGCCATGACGGCGGGCGCTGCCGATCGGTACGACGGCCTGATCGCTGCGGGCCTTGTGCCCATGGGCCGCTGGGGCCGGCCCGAGGACGTGGCGCAGGCCGCCAGCGCGCTGGCAAGCGGCAGGCTGGCGTTTGCGACGGGGTCGGTGCTGCATGTGGATGGCGCGCTCTCCATCGCGCGGCTGTGAGGAGGATGACCATGGACAGCTATGACTACATCATCACGGGCGCGGGCTCGGCCGGCTGCGTGCTGGCCAACCGGCTGAGCGCCGACCCCTCGGTGCGCGTGCTGCTGCTGGAGGCCGGGGGCTGGGACTCGCATCTTCTGTACCACTGGCCTGCGGGCTTTGCGCGCATGACCCGGGGCCGGGGCTCCTGGGGATGGCAGACCGTGCCGCAGCGGCATCTGAACCAGCGCGTGCTGCGCTACACGCAGGCCAAGGTCATCGGTGGCGGCTCGACCATCAACGCCCAGCTGTACACGCGCGGCGTGCCGGCAGACTATGACGACTGGGAGCGCCTGGGCGGCGCCACGGGCTGGTCCTGGCGCGACGTGCTGCCGTACTTCAAGCGGTCGGAGAACAACCAGCGCTTTGCCAACGAGTACCACGGCTACGGCGGCCCGCTGGGCGTGTCCTGCCCCGTCAGCCCGCTGCCCATCTGCGAGGCCTTCTTCCAGGCCGGCCAGGAAATGGGCATGCCCTTCAACCCCGACTTCAACGGCGCCGCGCAGCAGGGCCTGGGCTACTACCAGCTCACGCAGTGGAATGCGCGCCGTGCGTCGGCGGCCACGGGCTTCATCGATCCGGTGCGCATGCGCCGCCCCAATCTGACCATCCAGCTGCAGACCCAGGCGCTGCGCGTGCTGGTGCAGGGCCGGCGCGCGGTTGGCGTGGAGGCGGTCTCGGGCACCAGCCGCACGCCTTTCAGCGTGCACGCCAGCCGCGAAGTCATCGTCTGCTCGGGCGCCATAGGCTCGCCCAGGCTGCTGATGCACTCCGGCATAGGCCCTGCCGACCATCTGCGCAGCGTGGGGCTTGCGCCTGTGCATGACCTCCCTGGTGTCGGCTCCAACCTGCAGGACCACCTGGACCTGTTCGTGATCGCCGAATGCACGGGCGACCACACCTACGACAAATACCAGCGCCCCTGGCACGCGGCCTGGGCGGGCCTGCAGTACCTGCTGCTCAAGAAAGGGCCGGCCGCCTCCAGCCTCTTCGAGACCGGGGGCTTCTGGTATGCCGACCCCGATGCGCTCGCGCGCTCGCCCGACATCCAGTTCCATCTGGGGCTGGGCTCGGGCATAGAAGCCGGAATCACCGGGCTGGAGAACGCAGGCGTGACGCTGAACACGGCCTACCTGCGCCCCCGCTCGCGCGGCACGGTCCGGCTCGCGGATGCAGACCCGGCGTCGGCGCCCTTGATCGATCCCAACTACTGGGCCGACCCCCATGACCGGGCCATGTCCATCAAGGGCCTGCGCCTTGCGCGCAAGCTGCTGTGCCAGCCCGCGCTGCGGCGCTACGTGCACGGCGAGGTATTGCCGGGCGGACATCGGGACAGCGATGCCGAGCTGTCTGACTACGCCTGCGCCCATGCCAAGACCGACCACCATCCCGTGGGCACCTGCCGCATGGGCCCCGAGCACGACCCGGACAGCGTGGTGACGCCGCAACTGCAGCTCATCGGCATGGAGGGGCTGCGCGTGGCCGATGCGTCCGTGATGCCCTTCATCCCCTCGTGCAACACCAACGCTCCCACCATCATGGTGGCCGAGAAGGCTGCCGACCACATCCTCGGCCGACTGGCTTGAGGCAGGAGACCCCCATGCAGATCCTCCTTCCCCGAAGCGACGGCCGTCTCGTGCCACTTGCCATGAAGGCCAGTCCCATCGCTCCCGCGGGCCCGGCTCCTGCCTTCAACCGCAGCGTCTACGCAGCGGCCCATGTGGTGATCGACCCGTTGGCAACCACGCATCCCTGGGATAGCCCGCCTGCCATCGATTGGGAGGCGACGCTGGCCTTCCGCGAGCATCTGTACCGCCTGGGCTTCAAGGTCGCCGAAGCCATGGACACGGCCCAGCGCGGCATGGGCCTGGACTGGCCATCGGCACGCGAACTCATCCAGCGCAGCGCGCGCCATGCGCGGGCAGTGGGCGGCCAGCTGGCCTGCGGCGCGGGCACCGACCAGCTGGCGGCGCAACCCGGGGTCACGCTGGCACAGGTCGAGCGGGCCTACCGCGAGCAGATGGACGTGGTGCAGGCCGAAGGCTGCCCCGTGGTCCTCATGGCCAGCCGCGCCCTGGTCCAGGCCGCGCGCGGCCCGCAGGACTATGTGCAACTCTATGACCGGCTGCTGGACGCTGCCGACCAGCCCGTGGTGCTGCACTGGCTGGGCGAGATGTTCGACCCTGCGCTGCGCGGCTACTGGGGCAGTACGGACCTGGCGCAGGCCCTTGATACCGTCGCCGCGCTGATCGCAGCGAAGGCGCCCAAGGTCGAAGGCATCAAGGTATCGCTGCTCGATGCGCAATGGGAGAGGGCGCTGCGCCGCAGGCTGCCTGCGGGCGTGAAGATGTACACGGGTGACGATTTCCACTACGCCGAACTCATGGCCGGCGATGGGACGGCAGCCGGTGAGGGCGGCCACTCCCACGGCCTGCTGGGCATCTTCGACCCCATCGCCCCGGTGGCGGCCGTGGCGCTGGCCGAACTGGCCCAGGGCCGCAGCGGGCGCTTCCGGGAACTGCTGGATCCCACGGTGGCGCTGTCGCGCGAGATTTTTTGCGCGCCCACGCGGCATTACAAGGCAGGCATCGTGTTCCTGGCCTGGCTCAATGGCCACCAGAAGCACTTCTCCATGGCCGGCGGAATGCAGTCTGCACGCGGGGCCGTGCACTTTGCCAAGGTGTTCGAGCTGGCCGATGCCTGCGGTGCGCTGGCCGACCCGGAACGGGCCAGCGCGCGCATGAAAAGCTATCTGTCGGTGGCCTGTGGCGTCGAGGCTTGAAGCAGGATTGCCCGGATCTTGCCCCGTCTTCCCCAGGCCGGCAGCTCACACCGCACTCACTCCACGCTCACACCAGGCTCCCACCACGCTCAGGGATTCATCGCATCCTGGCTGCAGCATCGGCTGCAGCCCGAGCATCAGATCAAGGTTCTGCACCGCCGCGCCGGCGGCGCCCTTGCCCAGGTTGTCGAACACGGCGGTCAGCAGCACCTGCTGCTCCTGCGGCTGTCCGAACACCGCGAGCCGCATCCGGTTGCTGCCATTGAGCGCGCGCGGATCGAGCCGCTGCGCATCGGCGTCCTCCTCCAGGGGTTGCAGCTCGATGCAGGGCTGGCCCTGGTACCGCGCCTGCAGGGCAGCGTGCAGGCTGCGGGCGGTCACACCAGCGGGCAGCAGCCGCAGATGCAGGGCGATGGTCAGCACGATGCCTTGCCGGTAGTGGCCATAGGCCGGCACGAACACCGGCGCATGGGCCAGGCCGGCATGCTGCTGGATCTCGGGTACGTGCTTGTGGTGCAGACCCAGGCCATAGACCTGCAGGGGCACGGCAGTGGCGGCGGCAGCGCCCTCATGGTCCAGCAGCCCTGCGCGGCCCCGTCCCGAGTAGCCCGATACCGCGTGAATGGCCAGCGGGTAGTCGGGGGGCAGCAGGCCCGCGTCGATCAAGGGCCTGAGCAGTGCCAGCGCACCTGTCGGATAGCAGCCGGGATTGCTGACGCGCCGGGCATGGGCGATGCGTTCAGCCTGGCCTGCCTCCAATTCCGGCAGGCCATAGACCCAGCCCGGCGCGGTGCGATGCGCAGAACTCGCATCGATCACGCGCACGCCGGGCCGGCGCACCAGCGCCACGGCCTCGCGCGCAGCCTCGTCCGGCAGGCACAGCAAGGCGATGTCGCAGTCGTTGAGCGCCTCGGCGCGGTGCGCCGTGCTTTTGCGCTGGTCGGCCGGCAGCTGCAGCAGGCGCAGGTCGGTCCGATCCGCCAGCCATTCGCGCACCTGCAGGCCGGTGGTGCCCTGGTCGCCATCGATGAAAACAAGAGAGGTCATGGGTTGCTCCGATTGGGTGTGGAGCGCATGGTGCAGCGCCTGCCGCATGCAGGCCAGTTGAATCTGACAAACTACGGATTCATGATTCCTGAATTGCTGGCAACCTGGGACACCGCACCATGCGCGAAATCAATCTGGACCGTCTGCGCACCCTGCTGACGGTGGCCGACCTGGGCTCGTTCGCCGCCGCCGCCAAGGTGCTGCACCTGGCGCCGCCCACGGTGACGCTGCATGTGGCGCAGCTCGAAGAGCGTCTGGGAACTCGTCTATTGCACCGCGCACCGGCCGGCGTCACCGCCACATCGGCGGGCAGCCTGCTGATAGACAAGGCGCGCCAGCTCCTGGCCGAGGCCGACGATCTCCTGCAGACCGTGCAGCGCCAGATCGCCACGCGCGGGGGCCGCGTGCGCCTGGGCGCCTCCACTGGCGCACTCGCGCACCTCTTGCCCCAGGCGCTGGAAACCCTGGCCGCCCGGCATCCCGAGATCGACGTGCAAGTGGCGGTGATGACCAGCGAGGAGGCCCTGGCGCGCCTGGCTGCCGGCAGCCTGGACATCGGCATCGTTGCCTTGCCGCAGCCCGTGCTGCGCGGGCTGCAGGTGCAGGCCTGGCGCCAGGACCCCGTGCTGGCCTTCATCCCGGCCGCCTGGAAGCCTCCGCGGCACATCACGCCCGCCTGGCTTGCAGCCCGTCCGCTGATCGCCAACGACCGTGGCACCCGGCTGTCGCGCCAGACTGCTGAATGGTTTGCCGCAGGCGGCGCCCGGCCGCAGGCACGGATCGAGCTGAACTACAACGACGCAATGAAGAGCCTGGTGGCGGCGGGCTACGGCGCCGCGCTGCTGCCCCATGAGGCCGGCGCACCGCAGCCTGACGCCCGCATCACCACGCGGCCCCTGCGGCCGGCACTGTCAAGGGCGTTGGGCATCGCGCATCGCAAAAGGCCGGATGACGACGCGACGACGGTGACGATTGAGGTTTTGATGGGGATGCGGGGGCGTTGACTTTGCTGATTGATGCCTGATTGACAGCAGGAATCCATAGAGCCGATGAGCGGACTGGAATAAACCTCGGCTTCATCCCAGTCCGTTTCGGTGTCTTGTTGATGCGATGGCACCATCACCGGTTTGACACTACGCTGGAATGAAACGCCTGTCGCGTCAACATTTGTGCCGGAGCGACCAAAGAGTCCACCCGCTGAGCGAGCCGGCGGGTTTGTCTTCGACCTGGTATCAGGGATCTGTAGTTTGCCGCTTGACCTTCAACTCAACTTGAAGCTTAAGCTCCTTATCCTCTCATCACACAAGATGCTGCAAGGATCGATATGCAAACCATTTTGGGCGCCAATGGCCAGATCGCGGTGGAGCTGGTGCGCGAGCTCCATCGCAACTACACGCAGAACCTGCGCCTGGTCAGCCGCAAGCCGCGCAAGGTGAACGATACGGACGAGCTGGTGTCCGCCGACCTGATGAATTCCGCGCAAACCCTGGAGGCCGTGCGTGGCAGCGAGGTCGTGTACTTCACCGCCGGCCTGCCACCAGACACCGAGTTATGGGAGGGGCAATTTCCTGCCATGCTGCGCAACGCGCTCGATGCCACGCGGGCAGCGGGGGCCAAGTTTGTCTACTTCGACAACACCTACATGTACCCGCAAACCGCGCAGCGGCAGACCGAGGAAACCGCCTTTGCCCCGGTGGGCCGCAAGGGGCGCGTGCGCGCCTTGATGGCCGAGATGGTGCTGGCCGAGATGCAGCGCGGCGATATCCCCGTCGCCATTGCCCGCGCGCCAGAGTTCTACGGCCCCGGCAAAACCCAAAGCATCACCAACACCCTGGTGATCGGCCCGCTCAAGGCGGGCCAGAAGGCCAAAGTGCCGGTCCGTGACGACAAGCTGCGCACCCTGATCTGGACGCCCGATGCAAGCCGCGCCATGGCAGCCATTGGCAATGCGCAAGATGCGTATGGCCAGACCTGGCATCTGCCTTGCTGGGACGAGCGGCTGACCTATCAGGCCTTTGTGAACCTGGCGGCTGCAACCTTTGGGGTTGAGCCGCGCTACAAGGTACTGAGCCACCTGGCCATGGTGGTTGCTGGCTGGGTCTCCAAGCCCGTGCGCGAACTGCGTGAACTGCTGCCACGCTACGCGCACGACAATGTGTTTGATTCGTCCAAGTTCAAGCGCCGCTTTCCCGACTTTGCTGTCACCAGCTACGCACAGGGCCTCAAGCACATCGCGCAGGAGTCATCATGAGTACGCCACGTATCTTGCATGTCGTCACCAATGTCGCTCATTACGACGACCCTGCGCACGCCACAGGGCTGTGGCTGTCGGAGCTGACCCATGCCTGGGATGTGTTTGCTGCGCAAGGGTATCTGCAACAACTGGTGAGCCCGCTGGGTGGCGCCGTACCGCTGGAGCCGCGCGCACTCCAATGGCCGCACTTCGATGCTTCGGCCAAAGCCTGGCTCGATGATCCCGCGCGCATGGCCCTGCTGGCGAACACTGCGGCACCTGCCGATATCGATGCGAACGATTTCGATGCCATCTACTTCACCGGAGGGCATGCGGTGATGTGGGATTTTCCCGATAGTGCGGGGCTGCAGCGCATCACACGCAGCATCTGGGAGCGAAGTGGCATCGTTGCATC
Source organism: Delftia sp. ZNC0008 (assembly GCF_000799035.1). Taxonomy (NCBI): domain Bacteria; kingdom Pseudomonadati; phylum Pseudomonadota; class Betaproteobacteria; order Burkholderiales; family Comamonadaceae; genus Delftia; species Delftia sp. ZNC0008. The sequence continues at coordinate 9,873 of NZ_JTKZ01000472.1, read as the reverse complement.
GGTTTGCCACGGCTACTGCGGCCTGCTCAATACGCAGCTCAGCGACGGCTCTTTGCTGGTCGCGGGCAAACGGGTCACGGGTTTTTCATGGACGGAAGAAATCCTGGCCGGAGTGGCCCGGTCCATGCCCTACAACGCCGAGCAGGAGATGAAGATGCGCGGTGCGCGCTATCAGAAAGCCTTGCTGCCTTTTATGTCGTATGTGGTGGCCGAGGGCCGCCTCATCACCGGGCAAAACCCGGGGTCGGCCAAAGCGACTGCCAAGCAGGTGGTGCAGGCTTTGGCAAGGCGCTAGGGCCACGTTCCAAACTGGCGCAGGCCTATGCCGCGCTTGCCCGCTTCTTGTGTCCGGTGCGCATGAGCTTGCCCATTTTTTCTTCGGCCGCTGCTTCAGAGGCCAGGGATTCGGATTGCTGGGCCAGTACATGGGAGAGCACACGGCGTGCGTTGTCATGGCAATCCATGTTGTCTGGCCGCGCTTCAATATCGGACAACAAAGCCTGCAACTGCTTTTTGCTGGTCTGCAGCTTTTTCTCCATGGCCTTGATATCGGCAATTTTTTGGCGCAGCGCGCCTACGACGGCCTCATGGTCCCAGCCTTGCAGGCCGGGCGGCAAGAGTGCACGAATTTCATCCAGGCTGAAGCCCACCCCTTGCGCAATCGCAATCAGCTCCAGCATCTGCACCATCTCAGGCGGATAGCTGCGGTAGCCATTCGCGCCACGCTCAGCCGCTTGCAGCAGGCCGCTTTGCTCATAAAAACGAATGCGTGATGTGGACAGGCCTGTGCGTTTGCTCAGTTCGCCAATGTTCATACGTGACCTCGGCAGGGATGCCTTGACCTTCAATAAGACTTGAAGCTTATCGTACTCGCAAGCCCTTCGCTCCAGCGGCAATTTGCGGCGAGCGCGACGTGCAAGCGAGGCAACCTGACGCAGCTCGGTCAGACGCTGATGACCAGCCTGCACGCCTGCTTTGACTGCCGTGGCTACCGTATCTGCCGGGTGTCATGGCCCCGTGGAAGCCGCCGCTTGCGCAATAGACCCCTGCGCGCGAACTGTATGGATAGACAGTAGAATTTCGGGCTCGATAGTTTCCACAAGGGAAGGGTCTGGACATGTCCGCAGAACTCGAACAAGAAGTCGTCTCAATCTTCGAAGACCGCCTTTGGCATCACAACGGCTGGGAGGCCCGCGTCATCAAGAATGAAGACGACGATGGCTGGGCCGTTGCCATGACCCAGGACGGCCAGGCGGAGCCAAGCCTGGTCGGCCCGTGGACCATGGGCCGCGACAAGAAAAATCCCAAGCCGCTGGACGTTTCCGCCTTCAACACGCTCGTGAAGACGGCGCACGAGGTGATGCGCCGGCATGAGCAGCATCTGGCAGCGCAGTTGCACAAGGATGTGCAGATCGTGGTGGGCGGGTCACGCGTGACCGTCTCTCTGGATATCGAGCCCGATGAGGACAATCCCAGCGCCACGCTCACCGCCACTGCCGCCGACGGCAGCGAGCTGGCCAAGGTGGGAGTCAGGCCGGACCATCAGCTCACCCGGACGTCTGCGCAAGCCTGGGCAGAGGCAGGCTACCCCCGTCCCAGCGAGGACTGAGCCGCGGGCAAGGCCGGGGAATCGGGGGGGGCTGTTTCACAGCTGCCTTCCAAGGCGGATATGCGGCTTTGCGGCTTTGCCACACGCTCTAGATGTGCAGCATGGCCAGCCCGCCCACGCCAAGGCCCAGCGCTGCCACGCCGAGCATGGCGTATTCCAGCCATTTCTTCTTGGTCAGCAGCGCGATGGCTGCAAGGGCAATGGCGACCTGCAGCGCGGTGGTGGCCTGCGCCCAGCGGTGATGCAGGTGCATCTGCATCTCGGACTTCTCGTCCCATTGCCGGGCCTCGGCTTCCAGGCGGTCGGCATCGCGCTTGATGTCGTCCTTTTCCTTTTCGTAGCGCTCCACCTTGGCCTGGTAGGCCGCCCGCCTGTCCTCCGTGGTCGCCAGATCACGCGCGAACTCGGACAGCGATTGCTTGGTGCTCTTGGCCTGGAAGAAGGCCCACTGGTTGGCCGCTTCGGTCTTCTTGATGGCTGCGTCGTTCTTGTACAGCCCGGCATTGGCCTGGGTGGCGCCGCCCATGTACGCGAAGATGGCGCCCACCGTGGCGATGACTGCCGTGCACATGGCGATCTGGTTGGTCAGGCTGCCGCCGCCGATGCCGTGATGGGCGGTTTGGCCATGCTCGCCCTGGGCAGCATGTTCGAGTTCGTGATCGTGTGGGCCGTGGACGTGAAAGCCGCCGGAAGACATAGGTGCCAATTCCTTGATGCAATGGGGTGGCGCATTATGGGGCCGGCCTGGCGGCAATCCAGGGCTCCAGAATGTGCGGGGCGCATGGCCCGCTTGGAGGTCAGCGCCTTGGCTGACGGCCTGCAGATGGGGGAGTGGGATCAGGCGGCAGTCGCGCGGTGCGGCAGCGCTGCGAGCAGTATTTGACCTCGTCCCAATCACGTGCCCATTTTTTGCGCCATGTGAACGCAAGACCGCAGCACGCACACAGCTTGGAGGGAAGGTGGGGCTTCTTGTGCATGGCGCGGGCGTTCCTGTGGTTCAGCGCGTCAGCGTGGCCAGGGCGCGCCGGGCCAGCGCCCGTCCGCTGAGCCAGGCGCCTTCGACGCCTGCGCCGCACATCCAGTCGCCGCACAGGCCCAGGCCCGCAGGCGCATCCCACCAGTAGCGGTTGACCAGGTGCGGCGCCGGCAGCGCATAGCGCCAGCGGTGGGCAGTGACGCGCAGGCCGCCTGGCAGAGAGTCGGACAGAGAGCCGGCCAGTGGGCCGGTCAGGGCCTCGAATGCCTGCAGCAGTTGCCCGGCCACGGATTCAGCGTCCGATTCGATGTGATCCTGGCTCCACCGTGCACTGGCATGCAGTACCCAGGTCTGCTGCCCTTGTTGCCCTTGCCGCCCTGGCTTGGCGCTGTCGCGTGCCACCCAGCACAGCGGGCCATCCGTGATTTCTGCCGCATCCCAGTCCAGCGGCAGGGGGGCGTCGGTGCGCAGCATGGCCACCCAGCAAGGCTGCATGCGCGCGCTGGCGGCCAGTGCCGACGCATAGGGCGAGACCGGCTCCAGCAAGGCTGCCGCCTGCGGTGCAGGCACTGCCAGCACCAGGGCGCAGTATTCCGGCCCCATCTGCCCTTGTTCGGCACAGTGCACTGTCCAGCGGGCAGGCCCGTGCTGCAAATGCTGCACCGTGGCCTGCAGGTGCAGCCGTACGCCATGCCCCTGCTGTCCAAGCCGCTGGACAAGAAACGCTGCGGGAGAGGTCATGCGCGGCACGCCCACCCAGCGGTCGGGGCCTGCCTCTGCGGGCACCGCGTCTGTGCCCTGCAGGCGCACTGCGCGCGGACGCCAGGCGGCGACAACGCCGTGCTGCTCCCACTGGCGCACCTCCTGCACAAACTCCGGGTCCTGGGCTGCAAACGATGGGGCGCCGTGATCGCACTGCCACGCACCCTGCGGATCCTGCGCGCGCCGTGTGCTCATGCGCCCGGAAGGGCCTCGGCTTTTCTCGAAGATATCCACGCGGCAGCCAGCCTCGGCCAGCAACTGTGCGCAGGCCAAACCCGCCATTCCTGCGCCGATCACCGCGACGGGGGGCAGGCTGTTCACAAGGCCTCCTGGCTGCGCGCTTCCTGGTGCCGATCATGGCTGACCCAGATCAGCGCGCTGGTATCGACGCCCAGTTCCCCTGCCTTGGCAACGATGGATTGCAGGGTCTGCGGGGGCAGTTTCGGCTCCCTGGCCAGTATCCAGCAGTACTGCGTGTCCGGCCCGAGGACCAGCGCCCAGCGGTAGTCAGGGTCCAGGGCGGCCACATGGTAGCCGCCGTAGAACGGGCCGAAGAAGGAGACCTTGAGCGAAGCCGTGTCCGGCTTGCCCGTGAACAAGGCCTTGCCGACGGCGCGCTGCCACTGGCCCCGGGGCACGGAAAACCCCCGGTTCACCACCTTCACGCTGCCGTCTGCCTGCGGCGTGTACTCGGCGGTCACATCGGTCATGCCCCGCTCGAAACCATGGTCCAGCCGTGCCAGTTCATACCACAAGCCCTGGTAGCGCTGCAGGTCGAACGGTGAGACGGGCGTGACCGAGCCTGGCGGGCGCATGCTGGCGCAACCGCTGGCCAGCAGGCCGGCGCCAAGGGTCGCTGCCAGCAGGGTGCGCCGCCTGGCGATGAAGACGGGGCGGGGGGCGGGAAAGTTCATGCGTATGTCCTTGATGTTCTTGTCGTCTGCCGCCATCGGGCGACCAGCGGTTGCAGATCCGTGAGATGGCGCACCGGCGTGATGCCCGCGACAGGGCTGGAATAGAGCGCCGGGCATGCTCCACCGGCCCACAACTCGATGGCCGGCGGCAGGTGGCTGCGCAGCTCGCCCAGGCAAGCCTGCGCTATCGCTCCGTTGTGCGCGCTGCTGAAGCTCAGCCCCACGATGTCGGCGCGATGCGCCCGCGCGGCCTGTGCCACGTCGCCGATGGGCGTCTGGGTGCCCAGCGATACGCAGTTGCAGCCTTCCAGGGCCAGCAGGGCTTCGACCATGAGCAGCCCAAGTCCATGCATCTCCTGCGGCAGCGTGGTCAGCAACACCTTGGGCGCGGGCGGCGGGGAAGGCGGGACGAGCGAGGCGATCGCCTGCCTCAAGACGCCGGTGAGCACCTCGGTGTACAGGTGCTCTTCGAACACTTCAAAACGCCCCTGTGCCCAGAATTCGCCGACCGCCGTGGTCAGCGGGGCCACGAGCGTGGTCACGAAACCGGCCAGGCCCATGCGCGACTGGGCCAGGCTCAGGCAATGCCTGAGCTGGGCGGGATCATGTGCGGCAATGGCGTTGAGCATGGGTGCGAAGCGGTCAGAGTCTGCTGCATTCTCTGAATTTGTCCTGGACAAATTCATGGCTGGCGAGGTGTCGGCGCGGGCCAGCAGCGCCTGCAGGCCGTCCAGGTCCACGCCCATCAGCTTGCTGGGGCGCAGCCCCGTATCCATGAGCCGCCGGATCAGGGTCAGTTGTCGAACCTGGTCTGCCGGGTAGCGGCGATCGCCTGCCGAATCCCGTTCAGGCCTTGGAAAGCCGTAGCGTCTTTCCCAGACGCGCAGGGTGTCCTTGGCAAGTCCGGTCTCGCGTTCGACGGCCGAGATGGGCAGCCCGGGGCCAGGCGCCAAAGGCAGGGGGTCAGAAAGTGGCGTCATTGATCTGAAGGGAACAAAACGTCCGGCCATGGCCGGAATGTTTTGAGGGATTTTGCGAATTGTCTAGGACAAAAATATGTTTTGTCCAATATATTACATAGAGAAACAAAGCGCACGCCCGCTGGCCGCCACCCGGCAGCCGCTGGCGCAAGTGCTTTGTAGATCCCGGCCAGGAGATGACGGCCCCAGGCGCAGGCGAGGCTTCACACCATGATCGCCGCGCCCTTGTGCAGTCTTTCCGGCCACGCAGTTCGTACCGATGATCATCATGAATTTGTCCAACTGGCCACTGGCCCGCCGTCTCGCAGCTGCCTTCGCATGCGTCATCGCCATTTTTCTTCTTGTCATCGCGCTGGCCGTGAGCAGCCAGTCCCGGCTCAAGGAGGCCCAGCAATGGAACGAGCACACCTTCAAGGTGATGTCCCAGGGACAGCGCATGCTCACGGGCATGGTCAACATGGAGACGGCCTCGCGGGGCTATCTCCTGTCGGGCGACTCCCGTTTTCTGGCCCCCTGGGATGAAGGACTCAAGGAGTTCGAGGCCTCCTGGCAGGAGGCCGTACGCCTGACCGAGGACAACCCCGCCCAGCAGCGCCGGCTCGACGGTATCCGGCTGCGCCACCGTGAATTCGTGCAGGCGGTGCAGCCGCTGCAGGCGCTGCGGCGGCAAGTTCAGGATGGCACGGCGACGGTCGAGGATCTGGTTCGCGAGTTCTCCCTGGGGCGCGAGAAGGCGGCCATGGATGGGCTGCGCGCACTGCTGGCGGACCTGGTGCGGGAGGAGGAGCAGCTCATGGCCGAGCGCCTGACGCGCACCGAGTCGCTGGCGGCAATGACGCTGGCGTTCGAGCTGGGGGGCGCGCTGGTGGCCGTCGTGCTGGCCGCCTTGCTGGGCACCTGGGTCACGCGCTCCATCACGGTTCCCATCGGCCGGGCCATCCAGGTGGCACGCGCGGTGGCATGCGGGGATCTGACGCAGCGGGTGGAGGCCACCACCCACGATGAAGTGGGGACCCTGCTGCGCAGCCTCGGCGAGATGAGTGATGCGCTATCGCAGGTCGTGGCCGTCGTGCGCAGCGGCAGCGAATCCGTGGCGAGTGCAAGCACCCAGATTGCCCAGGGCAACACCGACCTGTCCTCGCGAACCGAGAGCCAGGCCAGCGCGCTTGAACAGACGGCGGCCTCCATGGAGCAGCTCGGAGCGACCGTGACCCAGAACGCGGATGGCGCGGGCAAGGCCAACGCGCTCGCGCAGCAGGCCAGCGGCGTGGCCGGGCAGGCGGGCGAGGTGGTCACCCAGGTCGTGGACACGATGAAGGGCATCAGTGAAAGTTCGCGCCGCATCGCCGACATCATCAACGTCATCGACGGCATCGCGTTCCAGACCAACATCCTGGCGCTGAACGCTGCGGTGGAGGCTGCGCGTGCCGGTGAACAGGGCCGCGGCTTCGCTGTGGTGGCCTCCGAGGTCCGCAGCCTGGCCGGCCGCAGCGCGGCGGCGGCCAAGGAGATCAAGGCCCTGATCTCCGACAGCGTCGAGCGGGTCGAACAGGGCTCTGTGCTGGCCGACCGCGCGGGAGGCACCATGGCTGAAGTGGTGATGAGCATACGCAGCGTCACCGACCTCATGGGCGAGATCAGCGCGGCTTCCGCCGAACAACGCAGCGGCGTGGCACAAGTGGGCGAGGCGGTCACGCAGATGGACCAGGCGACGCAGCAAAACGCGGCCCTGGTGGAGGAAATGGCGGCGGCAGCCACGAGCCTGCGCCAGCAGGCGCATGACCTTGTGCAGTCCGTGAGCGTTTTTCGCCTGGGGCCTCAAGCGCAGGGTTGAAGCAGGGTTGGCGCAGGGGTGAGGCAGGGTTGATGCACCTGGTGAAGACGCGGTGCGGGACTTTGGGAGAGCGGGCCTCTCTACAGGCGCCGGAGCATCAGCCGCTGCTGCCGTCCTGCCCGGGCACCGGCCGGCGTTCAAACAGTTGCGCCATGGCCCGGGAGGGCCGGAGGCCGCAGATCGCGCCATCCGGTTTTCCGAACGGCGCCTGCATTTCATTGTTCGGATTTCCGTTCCACCTTATGCATAAAAGTAAGGTCGATATAGGCGAATCAAGCAGTTAGCGCGCGGCGCAGGTGCCGGATGCGGCTGGCACGGTCTGTGCACTGTCAGGCGCAGGCCACGTGCGTCGTGGTTGTGTGTGCAGGGAGACAAGCCCGTCTTCGCAATGACACCTGGCAGAGGGCCGGGGGCTGCGGCGGACCGGGCTCGCTTGCAAGACCGAAATACGTCCAACGAAAAAATCCGCATGAAATTCAATCGCTTGACCACCATGGTGCTCGTGGCCATGGTCCTCGGCGTGCTGGTGGGCTATGCCTGCAACAGCTGCGCGCCCACGCCCGAGGCCGCCAAGGAAATCGCCAGCTACTTCGGCATCCTCACCGATGTCTTCCTGCGCATGATCAAGATGATCATCGCGCCCCTGGTGTTCGCCACCCTGGTGTCGGGCCTGGCCAACATGGGCGACGCCAAGGCCGTGGGCCGCATCGGCGGCCGCGCGCTGGGCTGGTTCATCGTGGCCTCGTTCTGCTCGCTGGCCATCGGCCTGATCTATGCGAACGTGCTGCAGCCCGGCCATGGCCTGAGCGTGGCCCTGCCGTCGTCGGCCGAAGGGCTGAACCTCAAGACCTCGGCGCTGAACCTCAAGGACTTCATCGCCCACGTGTTCCCCAAGAACATCTTCGAGGCCATGGCGACCAACGAGGTGCTGCAGATCCTGGTGTTCGCGCTGTTCTTCGGCATTGCGCTGGGCAACCTGCACAACCAGGCCGCGCGTTCCATGGTGGGCCTGATGGACGAAGTGGTCCACATCATGCTCAAGGTCACCGACTACGTGATGCGCTTCGCCCCCGTGGGCGTGTTCGGCGCCGTGGCCGGCACCATCACCATCCATGGCCTGGGCATGCTGTCGGTGTTCGGCAAGTTCATGCTGTGCTTCTACCTGGCCCTGGCCACGCTGTGGGTGCTGCTGATCGTGGCCGGCTACGTCGTGCTGGGCCGTGACATCTTCCGCCTGCTGAACCTGATCCGCGGCCCGCTGCTGGTGGGCTTTTCCACGGCCAGCAGCGAATCGACCTATCCCAAGCTGATGGAGCAGCTGGAGAAGTTCGGCATCAAGCCGCGCATCATCGGCTTCGTGCTGCCGCTGGGCTACTCGTTCAATCTCGATGGCTCCATGGTCTACACCACCTTCCTGGCCATCTTCATCGCCCAGGCCTACGGCATCGACATGACGCTGACGGCCCAGATCACCATGCTGCTGGTGCTGATGGTCTCCAGCAAGGGCATTGCCGGCGTGCCGCGCGCCTCGCTGGTGGTGGTGGCCGCCGTGCTGCCCATGTTCGGCCTGCCCGAGGCCGGCATCCTGCTGATCCTGGGCATCGACCATTTCCTGGACATGGGCCGCACGCTGACCAATGTGCTGGGCAATGCCATTGCCACGGCCGTGGTGGCCAAGTGGGAAGGCGCGGTCGATCCGAATGCCACCACGGACGACGACGAGTCGCTGCTGCCCATGGAGCACTCCCAGGAAGGGCGGCCCGCTGTCTCGGCCTGAGGCCCAGGCGGCGCTGGGGGGCACTGATAACATTGGTGCCTTCACCATGCCCGCCCGCCGCCCCCTGCGCCAGCTCATCCTGCTTTTGCTGTGGCTTGCCCTGAGCGGGCTGAGCGGCTGGGGTGCGTACCTGATGGCGCAGCGGCTGGGCATCGCCGATCTGCGTGCCACGGGCATGCACCGGCTGGAGCTGTACGGCGCCAGCCTGCAGCGCGAGATCGGCAAATACGCCTTCCTGCCCGACGTGCTGGCACTGGAAGGCAATGTGCAAAGGCTGCTGGCCGAGCCCGGCGACGAGCAGCTCACCAACCGCGTCAACGCCTACCTGGAGCAGCTCAACGACCGCGCGGGCACGCTGGCAGCCTACCTGGTCGATGCGCGCGGCCACGTCGTGGCCTCCAGCAACTGGCGGCGCTCCGACAGCTACCTGGGCGAGGACCTGAGCTTTCGCCCCTACTACCGCACGGCCATGGCCACGGGCAGCGCGCGCTTCTTCGGCATAGGCACCACGCGCGGCGAACCCGGCTACTACCTGGCCTCCACCCTGGGCGACGACACCCACACGCTGGGCGTGGCCGTGGTCAAGGTCAGCCTGGACCAGCTGGAGCAGTCGTGGTCCACGGTGGAGGCGCCCGTGCTGGTGGGCGACGAGAACGGCGTCGTCATCCTGGGCACGGTCTCCGACTGGAAATTCACCACCCTGCGCACGCTGGACGAGGGCACGCGCGCCGCCTTCGACCACACGCGCCAGTACAACCGCCGCGCGCTGGAGCCGCTGGGCCTGCAGGTGCTGCGCGACCTGGGCCAGGGCGCGCGCCTGGTGCGCATTGCCCGCCATGGCGAGGAATCTCCGGGCTCGGTCTACCCGGTCAGCGGCCGCTTCCTCGCCCAGTCGCGCCAGCTGCCGGGCACGCCCTGGACGATCACCGTGCTATCGCACCTGGAGCAGGTCGACCAGCTGGCCCAGAGCCGCGCGCTGGCCGCGGCCGTGGGCGCGGCCTTTGTGCTGCTGCTGACGCGG
>NZ_JTKZ01000867.1:0-1628 GCF_000799035.1 Delftia sp. ZNC0008 | reverse complement strand
CCTGCTCCTGCTCCTGCTCCTGCTCCTGCTCCTGCTCCTGCTCCTGCTCCTGCTCCTGCTCCTGCTGTTGGGCCTGCATGCATACCGAACATGCGTGCGCCGCCCTCGGCCTATTCGCTCAGCATGGCCTGGGCGCCGGGCGGCAGGCCGTGCTCAAGGGTGTGGCGCAGGTGCCAGGTAGGCTCTTGCTGCATCTCGCACGGCATGGCGCTGAGCATCGTTTTCATGAGGACTAGGGCTGGCGTGTGGCTGGGGTCGTCCTGGAGGAAGTGCATCGACGGTGCAGCACCACATTTTCTTGTATCGGCGTGAGGACGAACTGCAGGTCATGAGCAATGTGAGAAAAATCTACAGAGATATTGCGCTTCTTTCATTTGTTGGCGAGTTTACCGGCAACATTGACATAAATCACCTTTTTGCAGAATCAAACCACTTTCTTGCCTCATTTGAATCTTGAGGAGTACCGCGCCCCAGCCCATACATCAAACCTAGCTGAAATTGTGCATCTCTATTTCCCTGCGCCGCAGCGAGATGAAACCATCTCATTGATTCTTTGTAATCTCTCTTAACCTTTTCGCCTTCTTTGTAAATTAATCCCATCATTAACTGAGATTTTTGATTTCCGTTCTCGGCAGATAATGTATACCACTTCAATGCCTCTTTAAAATTTCGAGGGACACCTTTCCCGTCATCATTCAAAACACCCACGATATACTGAGCATTCGCATCGCCGTTACTCGCGGCCAAAAAAAACCATTTAAAAGCTTCTTTATAGTCTCGATAACTGCCTTCATCATTTAAATAAATTTCACCAAGGCATAGTTGAGAATGGATATCCCCGTCAGAGGCCGCTCTTTTCAGTTCCTCTATTGATCTTGCATATTTTTGACATAAGGCTTCTTTCTTCTGCGCAAACGACGGCAAAACAAACAAAAAAGGGAAAAGTGAAGAAATTACTAGTAACAATATTCTTCTTTGAAACGGCATAAATCTCCATGAAATAAATTTATTTCCAATGAAATTGTCTTACTTTAATGAGATACTATCACCAAGGGAATTTAATTGGTATCTTAGGATTTGAGACAGGTCCAGTCGCTGTGGTTCCAGGCGTATTCTCTATAGCGTCTTTTGCGACTTTCCCGACATCCTTAACGCCTTCCTTCATTAGAGTATCAATCTCTTTCTCCATAGCAGACAAATCCTCACACCCCTTTGGAACATCAGGGACAGCAAGTATGCATTTCGATATCTTATCTTGAAGCTCTCTGCGTCGACGCCCTTTATTCCCGATCTCTTTCACTAGATCCGCCGTTTCTTTTGCATCATTTATTTGATCACCCTTTTCCTTTACTTCCCACATTTTCTTTGCATCTTCAAAAATATTTCCAAACCCGAACAAGCCAAATGGATCAATATCCGCATTTGGATTAAATGGATATTTAATCAAGTTTACCCCGCCCATCAACCCGATCGGATCCTGATTGATATAACTGCCCACCACCGGATCGTAATACCGATGCCGGTTGTAATACAGCCCTGTTTCCCTGTCATGGTGCTGCCCTGGCAGCCGGATCGCCTGGTGGATGCCTTGCGGGTTGTATTCCTGCAGCACATTGCCCCAGGGGTCC
>NZ_JTKZ01000533.1:0-1950 GCF_000799035.1 Delftia sp. ZNC0008 | reverse complement strand
CCGCGTCGCAGGCGCTGGTCGTGATCGGCGTGGCGGCCTCGCTGCTGGGCTTCAATCTGGATGCGCAATGGGATGTGTGGGCGCCGTACTTCTTTGGCGCCTACGGCCTGGGCATGCTGGCGTACTGGGCCGCGCATGCGGACAAGTCCTCGACGGCCTGGAGCTGGTCCCTGCTGATCGTGGCCCTGGTCGTGGCGGCGCTGGCACTGGAGTGGCGCGACCGCATCGCGCTGGCCGGTGCCACGGCGCTGGCCCTGGTCGCGGCCATGCGCAGCCCCGCGTTTGCCCAGGCACAAGGCTGGGCGCCGCTGCGCCGGCTGGGCAAGATTTCGTACTCGGTGTTTCTCGTGCACTTCTCGGTCTGCCTGCTGGTCAACGCCGTGGAAAGCCATTTCTGGCCGCAGTCCATTCCCGCCGCCCTGCTGGGCATGTGCACGGCCTTTGCGCTGTCGATTGCGGCCGGTCATCTGCTGTACGAGCGCGTGGAGCGCCACGTTCCCAGCTGGCACATGGCGCTGCGCTGGCAGGCCGGCCTGGTGGGCACCGGCCTGATCGCGGCATTTGTGGCGGGCCTGCGCTGAGGTGCGGTGCGTCAGTCCACAAACAACAAAGGCAGCCGGTGGGCTGCCTTTTTCGCTTCACGCCGGTCGGCGTTCAACGGTGCAGCTCGCCTGCGCTTTCCGGCTGGAACTCGATGGCATCCACGCGCACGGTGACCTGGCCCGAGGGGCCGGGCATGCGGGACTGGTCGCCCACGCTCAGGCCCAGCAGGGCAATGCCCACGGGCGCGAACACCGACACCTTGTCGGCGCTGCCATCCATCTCCTTGGGATAGACCAAGGTCAGCGTATTGGTCTTGCCCGACTCCAGCAGCGTGAAGCGCACCGTGGAATTCATGGTCACCACGTTGGGCGGCATTTCCTTGGGCTCGAGCACGTCGGCACGGTCCAGCTCGGCCTCGAGCGCCTCGCGGCCGGGAAAGGCGGGCTGCTTGTCCAGCAGGGCCTCGATGCGTTCCAGGTCCAGGGACGAAAGAATGATGTGGGGCTTGCGCTCCATGGTGTTGGCTCCCTTGTGTGCTTGCGCCGTGGCTGCAGTGAAGGGCAGCGGCGCCCAAACGGACAAAAGCCCGGGCAACGCGGTTGTCCGGGCCAAGGCATCTTCAGAAAAGAGAAAAGCACCAAGTTGGTGCGATAAGGCCATTGTGCAGGCCCGTGCGCGTTCTGCCAAGCGAACCCGCACGGTGCGGTGCGGATTGGCGCGGGCACTTGCCAAGCCGGCAAAACCCACTTCGCAACCGCAGGCATGCGGGGAGTGCTTGTTGGTATGACTGTATTTTTATACAGTTGCTTCATGCTTTCCAGTCCTCCCACGCCTCATCACGACACGGCCCGGGTGCCCCTGCACCCCATCAAGGGCCGGGGCGCAGCCAGCCAACTGGCACACCGCTTCACCACCGATCCGCGCGAGGCCTTTGACGACGGCTGGGGCAGTCTTGAGGCGCCGGCCGAAGGCGAGGAAGCCGCGCCCCTGCGCACCGAACTGCGCTGGGAGCAGGCCCGCTCGGCGCTGAGCCGCCACCAGTCGCCCGACCTGCCGTTTCACATGGGGCTCAATCCCTACCGGGGCTGCGAGCATGGCTGCATCTATTGCTATGCCCGGCCCACGCACAGCTACCTGGGCTGGTCGCCGGGGCTGGACTTCGAGACCCGGCTCATCGCCAAGCAGAACCTGCCTGAGCTGCTGCGTGCCGAGCTGTCGCGCGCCAGCCATGTGGCCGCGCCCGTGATGCTGGGCTCGGTCACCGACTGCTACCAGCCCGTGGAGCGCGAGCTGGGGCTGACGCGCCGCCTGATCGAAGTGCTGGCCGAGGCGCGCCACCCGTTTTCCATCGTCACCAAGGGCAGCGGGGTGGAGCGTGACCTGGACCTGCTGGCCCCGCTGACGCGG
>NZ_JTKZ01000710.1:0-590 GCF_000799035.1 Delftia sp. ZNC0008 | reverse complement strand
GCAAACAGGCATTCCATGGGAAGACCTTCCCCAATCCCTGGGCTACGGCAGCGGCATGACTTGCTGGCGGCGTCTGCGCGACTGGAATGCCGCTGGTGTCTGGGAGCGGCTGCACCAGGCCATGCTGACTCGCTTGCGTGAACATGACCAAATCGATTGGAGCCGGGCCAGCATTGATGGCTCCTCGGTACCAAGCCCCCGGGGGGCCAGGAAACGGGTCCAAACCCCACGGACAGAGGCAAGCTCGGCTCCAAGCGGCACATCGTCGTAGATGCCAGAGGCATCCCGCTGGTGATCTTGGTCAGCGGCGCGAACCGGCACGACTCCAAGATGTTCGAGAGGTGCGTGGACGCGATTCCTGCGATTGCTGGCCTGCCAGGACGTCCCCGTAGAAGACCGGCAAAGCTGCACGCCGACAAAGGCTACGACTTCAAGCGATGCCGAGCCCACCTGAGGCAGCGGGGCATCATTGGCCGGATTGCCAGACGAGGCATTGAGAGCAGCGAGCGGCTGGGCAAACACCGGTGGGTGGTGGAGAGGACGCACAGCTGGTTTGCAGGCTTTGGCAAGCTGCGAATCCGCTTTGAACG
>NZ_JTKZ01000305.1:0-707 GCF_000799035.1 Delftia sp. ZNC0008 | reverse complement strand
CAGCTTGTGGCCATCTGCCGGGGCATGGCGGCCCGGGCCAGGCTGCTGTTCATGGATGAGCCCACGGCCTCGCTCACGCGTGCCGAGGTCGATGCGCTGCTGGCCGTGGTGCGCCGGCTCCAGGCCGATGGCATGGCCATCGTCTTCGTGAGCCACAAGCTGGACGAGGTCATGGAGATCGCCGACCGCGTCACCGTGCTGCGCGACGGGCGCAAGCTGGGCACCTGGCCCGCCGCGCAACTGTCGGGCCGGCAACTGGCCACGCTGATGACCGGGCAGGAAGTGGATGAGCGACTGCATGCGCGCGACATGTCCGCCGCGCCCGCGCTGCTGGAAGTGCGCGGCCTGGGCCGCGACGGCGACTACGAGGACGTGAGCTTCGATGTGCGCGCGGGCGAGATCCTGGGCCTGACCGGGCTGCTGGGCGCAGGCCGCACCGAGCTGGCCCTGGGCCTGTTCGGCATGCGCCGGCCCGACCGCGGCAGCATCCGCCTGGGCGGCGGCACGCTGGCGCTGCGCAGCAACCGCGACGCCATGGCGGCGGGCATTGCCTATGTGCCGGAGGACCGCCAGTCCATCGGCCTGAACCTGCGCCAGTCCGTGCAGGACAACCTGGTGCTGGCCATGCTGCCGCGCCTGTCCGGCCCGCTAGGCTGGCTGCCCGCCCGCCGCCGCGCCGCCACCGCAGCCCAGTGGCGCGACCGCCT
>NZ_JTKZ01000705.1:0-1371 GCF_000799035.1 Delftia sp. ZNC0008 | reverse complement strand
CCGCGTTGCTCAGCGACGAGGAGCTGGCGCGCGTGGGCATTGCGCCCGGGCTGGTGCGCCTGTCCATCGGCATAGAGCACCCGCAGGACCTGCTGGCCGACCTGGAGCAGGCGCTGGAGCAGGCGCAGGGCCATGCGGTGTTGGCTGCCGAACGCGGACAAGACCGCGAACAAGACCACGAGCAAGACCGCGATCAGCGCCTGGCGGCCTGAGCGCCCCTTCCTTCCCACTTCCCTGGCAGCACAGCATGAGCACCTTGACAGCATCCACCCTCGAAGCGCCCGCCGCCACGGCGGCAACCCCGGCCCTGCCCGTCATCGACCTGCAGGCCCTGCGCGACCCGGCCACGCAGGCCCAGGCGCTGCGCCAGCTGGCGCGCACGGCACGCGACACCGGCTTCTTCTACCTGGAAGGGCACGGCATAGGCCGGGACGCATGGCAGGGCATACAGCGGCGCGCGCGCGAATTCTTTGCGCTGCCGCTGGCGGACAAGCAGGCGCTGGCCATTGCCAACACGCGGCACTTCCGGGGCTATACGGCCGTGGGCATGGAGATCACGCGCCAGCGGCCCGACCAGCGCGAGCAGATCGACCTGGGCGAGGAGTCGCCCGAGATTCCCGCAGGCCCCGGCGTGCCGGACTGGAAGGGGCTGCAAGGCCCCAACCAGTGGCCGCAGGCCCTGCCCGGGTTCCGCGAGGAGGTGCTGGCCTGGCAGGCGGCAGCGCATGGCGTGGCGCTGGAGCTGCTGCGCCACTTCGTGGCCGCGCTGCAGCTGCCCGAGGGCGCGTTGGACGCCCTGGTCAGCGGCCTGCCTGCGCACCGCATCAAGATCATCCACTACCCGGGCAGCGAGCTGGGCGCAGCAGGCCAGGGCGTGGGCGCACACAAGGACGGCGGCCTGCTGACCCTGCTGCTGCAGGACGAGGTGGGCGGGCTGCAGGTGGAGACGCCGGCCGGCTGGGTCGATGTGCCGCCGCGCGACGGGGCCTTCGTCATCAACATCGGCGAGATGCTGGAGCTGGCCACCAACGGCTATCTGCGCGCCAACGTGCATCGCGTGCTGGTGCCGCGCGCGGGCGTGCAGCGCTACTCCATCGCCTACTTCCTGGCGCCGCGCCTGGACCTGGGCCAGGTGCCGCTGCTGACCCTGCCGCCCGAGCTGGCCGTGCTGGCCACGGGGCCGCAGAGCGATCCGGACAACCCGCTGTTCAGCCATGTGGGCGAGAACGCGCTCAAGGGCCGCGTGCGCTCCCACCTGGATGTGGCCCAGCGCTTCTATCCCGAGCATTTCGCCCGCCTGCAGGCCCAGGCCCGCGCGGCCGGCCGTGAGCTGCACCCTGGTGCCTATTGATTCTTGAAAGGACTACGCGG